>JADLEZ010000291.1 GCA_020845855.1 Burkholderiales bacterium | reverse complement strand
TCGCTTACTCCCCCTCTCCCCGCTCGCGGGGAGAGGGCCGGGGTGAGGGGCGGGCGTTTCATGCGCCCCGGGACATGCGGAGCACGGGGGGATCATTGACATGCTGCCCGCCGACACCGTCGCCGCGCTCGCGCGCGAGCTGTACCAGGCGCGCAAGTCGCGTACGCAAGTCCGCCATTTTTCCCTGCGCTACCCCGCGATGACCATCGAGGATGGCTACGCGGTCCAGCGCGAATGGGTGAAGCTCGAGACGGCCGACGGCCGCACGATCCGCGGCCGCAAGATCGGGCTTACGTCGCGCGCCATGCAGCAGGCGTCGCAGATCACCGAGCCGGACTTCGCGCCGCTCATGGACGACATGTTCTTCGAGCAGGGCGGCGACATCCCCGCGGACCGGTTCATCGCACCCCGTGTGGAGGTCGAACTCGCATTCGTGCTCGGCCGGGCGCTTGCCGGTCCCGGGGTGAGTCTGTTCGATGTGCTCTCGGCCACCGAGTACGTGACCCCCGCGGTGGAGATCATCGATGCGCGGATCGAGCAGTTCGATCGCGAGACCAAGGCGATGCGCAAGGTCTACGACACGATCGCCGACTTCGCCGCCAACGCGGGCGTGGTGCTCGGCGGCCGCCCGGTCAAGCCGACCGACGTCGACTTGCGCTGGATCGGCGCGCTCTTATACTGCAACGGCGTGATCGAGGAGACGGGACTTGCCGCCGGCGTGCTCAACCACCCGGCAACGGGCGTGGCCTGGCTCGCCAACAAGATCGCGCCCTACGGCGAAAGCCTTTCCGCGGGCGACGTCGTGCTCGCCGGCTCGTTCACGCGGCCCACCGCTGCGAAGGCCGGCGACTGCTTCCACGTCGATTACGGCCCGCTCGGCGCGATCGCCTTTCGCCTGGCTTGACGCGGCTAGCCGGCTAGCCCCCACTGTGTCATCCCTCGGCGCATGCGCCTCGGGATGACACCGGAAGATGGCGTAGGCCTCCTCTCCCGGTCGCCCAACCGGCTTTCGGCCGCGCAGACTCTTTAGGTCAGCGCGCTGCCGCGACTTCCTGGCGCGCGTTGGCGGCGAGCGCCGCCGAGTTGCCCGCTTCCGAGGCGCACGTCGTACGCTGGCTGAGCGGCAACTGCCCGCAGGCCTTCATAGCCTTCTGATAGTCGGCGTCGGCCCGGCGCATTATCGGCCGGTCGGCGGGCGCTTGCTTCGCGGTCTGCGCCGTGGCGCTACCCTGGCGCCCATTCGCGGCGGCGGCCGATTGCTCCGCCGCCATCGCGGCGGCAACTGCGCCCACCGCGAATGCGCAGACGACAAGCTTCGTGGCGGCCGGCAGCAATGCGATCCTTGCCATGGTGTCCTCCTTCGGGGTGTGTGGATTCGTTCGCCGGATGCCGAACGGCCGCCGGCGATCCTCGTTGCGCGACCTTTCGCGCCTGGCGGAAGAGGGCGCGCCACGATGTGCGTTGGTGTGGCCGATGCCAACGGAAGTTGCGCGCGGTTCGCGAAATCAGTGTTGCGCCGACAGCGGCGTTGCGAACGGGAAGCCCTGCTTGTAAGCGGTGCGCCGACACAAGTCGCCACATCGGCCGACATCGCGGCGCACGCGGCGCTCCTAGACTCACGGCAACCGTGGGAATCGCGGAAGCTTTAACAGGAGCACTGCCATGGCAAGGACCACACCCGACTCGATCGTGGATCCGGTGATCGAGAGCGACCTCGGGCGCAAGCCCTACGCGCCGATCGTCGACGGCGATAGCTACCTCCACGCACGCGCGCAGGACTACGACTACTGGGACGACCAGCGCGGACCCGGCCCGCGGCTGATGGCCGCCGATACGCTCCAAGGCGACGACGTGAGGAACGAAGCGGACGAGAAGCTGGGCGAGCTGGCGCACATCATGATCGACGTGCCCACGGGACGCGTGGCGTACGGTGTGCTTGCGGTCGGCGGCTTCCTGACCATCGGCCAGAAGCTCTTCGCCATTCCGTGGTCCGCTTTGCGTCTCGATCCGGCCAACCATTGCTTCCGGCTTTCGGTTTCAAAGGAGCGCCTCGCGCGGGCGGAGGGCTTCGACCAGGACGCGTGGCCCGCGATGGCCGATCGGCAGTGGGCGGAAAGCCTGCACGAGTACTACGAAGCAAGGCCCTATTGGGATTGACGGAGCGCAAACATGAGATCGATCACCGCAATGATGCTGGCGGGCTTTACCCTGGTGCTCGCCGGCTGCAATGGCGCCGACCAGAACCGTACGACGTCGGTCCCTCCCGGCGTGCAGGATGCGAGCGCGCTCACCGCGCCGCTGGTCACCGCGAGCGCACCGCCCGCACCCGCCGAGCGAGGCCCGATACCGCCCAACGCGAACCACGCGGCGCCGGGCACGGATCCGGAGCTCGTCTTCAAGCAGGCGCCGCCGGCGCGAGCGCTGCCGCCGCTCAAAGGCGGCACGCCGCAAGCGCAGGCGCTCCAGATTCGCGCGCAGATCGCCGCGGCGCGGGCGCCCGACACCGCGTCGGCGGACGCCGCGAAGAAGAAGGTCCTGGGCGAAGGCTAGAAGCGAAGGCGCGGCGACGAATACCTTGCAGCCCCGACCCGACGAGGTCGCACAGGCCGCGAATGCAGGCCTGTCCTCGGAAGGCCGCGCTCGCCGCGACTTCTATGCATCGGCCAACTACTATGCGCGCATCGCCGCTTTCGCCGAGGTCTATCTCCTGCTGGAGCGCGAGGCGCTGGCGCTGGCGCTGGGCTGATCGTCCTACACGCCTATCGGACGGACACCGATTGAATCGTTGCCCGATGCACTCCTAGGATGTCACGACCAAACACATCGCCGTGCGACGTATCCGATGAACGCTATCCGATCGACCGCAACCCCTGAGCAGCGCTCCCTCGACGTGCATCGCCGCCGTTTCATGCTGGGCCTGGCCGCGAGCAGCGCCGTTTGCGCGTCGCCGCCCGTTCTTGCGGAGGCCGCCGTGCCCGAGACTCGCGCCGCTGGCGTGAGTGGGTACCGCTCGACGGAACACGTACGCAAGTACTACGCGACCGCCTGCGTTTGAGGTAGCGCGCTGCCGGAGGTGTCCCGGCGGAAATGATTGCGCACGCCGGCCGTGGCCGGAGGGAGAGGACAATGCTGCTGACGCGAAAGACCGATCCCTCCACCAGCGCCGCGGACACGCGACTCGCGAGGAGCCGGCGAGCCGCACCGACCTTCGACCGGCGCAGCTTCCTCAAGCGATCCGGCATTGCCGCGGGAGTGGGCGCCTTCGCGAGCCAGTTGCCCTACGTCACGATGGAGGCGGCCAGCGCCGCGGACGCGCAGGCGAATGTCAAGCGGGAAGTCCACCGTACGGTGTGCACGCACTGCTCGGTGGGATGCGCCATCGACGCGGTGGTCGAGAACGGCGTGTGGACGCGCCAGGAGCCGGTGTTCGACTCGCCGCTCAACCTGGGCGCGCACTGCGCCAAGGGCGCGTCGATCCGCGACCACGGCAGCGGCGAGCACCGCCTGAAGTCCCCGATGAAGCTCGTCGACGGCAGGTGGCAGCGCATCCCATGGGACCAGGCGATCAACGAGGTCGGCGACAAGCTCCTCGCGATCCG
>JADLEZ010000290.1 GCA_020845855.1 Burkholderiales bacterium | reverse complement strand
TCAAGATCGATCCGCTGCCGATCGCGAGCTACGGGAAGTACACGGCCGAGGCGCAGAAGATCGCCGACCGCGTGAACTGGAGGTAGCCCTTCGTCCGCAAGTTACGTGTCCGCGGTCGCTTCGCGACCCGCGGCGCCATTTGCGGCCGGTAGTGCTACCGCAGCCGGCTTGGGACGGCCTCGGCTCCTTGAAATGTCAGTGGATTGCGGGAAGGCGGCGTGTCGCCTCGCGTCGGCGACTCGCAATTGCTCGCCGCCCTTCGGGCCTCGCTGCTCGCGCCGCCACGCCTCCCGCGCGGAACCCCTCGAAGCGCGCCGATCGCCGCCGCTGCGCGGCTGGCTCAGGAGCGCGCGTTTGCGCGCATCCCGCCGGTGGCGATGATGCTCAGGTTGGCGCGGTTCCGATCAGTCGCTTTTCGCGCGGCTTGAAGCCTATCCTGGCGAGCAGCAGCATCGGCACCAGGCCCACGAGGACCATCGTGAGCGACGGCAGCGCCGCTTCCGCCAGCCGCTCGTCCTTCGCGAGCAGGTAGGTCTGGGTGGCGAGCGTGTCGAAGTTGAACGGCCGCAAGACCAGCGTGGCGGGAAGCTCCTTCATCACGTCCACGAACACGAGCAGGAGCGCAGCCGCGCAGGTGCGGGCAAGCAGCGGCCCGTGCACCCGGCGCAGCGTTCGCCACATTCCCGCGCCCAGGCTCTGCGCCGCGGCGTCCATTGCCGGGGTGATGCGCGCGAAGCCCGGCTCGATGCCGTTCCAGGCGACCGCGAAATAGCGCACGAGGTACGCGTAGATCAGCGCCACGACCGTGCCGGTGAGCAGCAATCCGGGGGAAGCGCCGGTCTGCGCACGCCACCATGTGACGAGGGCCTGGTCGATCGCGCCGAGCGGCAGCAATACGCCGACCGCGAGCACGGTGCCGGGCACGGCGTAACCCAGGTTCAGCAGCCGGCTGCCGGCACGGACGACGCGCCCGGGCGCCAGGCGGTTGACGTAGGCGAGCAGCACCGCGAGCACGACCGCCAGAACGGCGGCCAAGGTGGCGACCCGCAGGCTGTTGAAGCTCCACACGAGGTAGCGCGACGTCACCGCGATGTCCGCTTCCCCGGCGAGCAACCGGACCAGCAGCAGCACTGGGATCACGAATCCGAGCGCGAGCGGGATTGCGCAGACGACCGTGGCGGCGAGCGCGCGCAGCCCGGTCAAGGGTGAGGGCTGCTGGTACGTCGGGCTTTTGCCGCGGGCGCTGTCGTAAGTGCGCGCGGCTCCGCGCGAGGCGCGCTCCAGCGCGATCGCCGCGATCACGAACACGAGCAGCGCGCAGGCGAGTTGCGCGGCGGCGGTGCGGTCGCCCAGCGAGAACCACGCGCGGTACACGGCGGTGGTGAAGGTGTCGACCGCGAAATAGGCGACGGTGCCGTAGTCGGCCAGCGTCTCCATCAGCGCGAGCGCGATGCCCCCGGCGATCGCGGGCCGCGCGAGCGGCAGGTCGACGCGCCAGAACGCCTGCCGGCGGTCGAGCCCGAGGGTGCGCGCGGCTTCCACCAGCGCGGGCGGGCGCTCCGCGAACGCGGTGCGCGCGAGCAGGAAGACGTACGGATACAGCGTGAAGACGAACATCGCGGCCGCGCCCGGGAGGCTGCGCACGTCGGGAAACCAGTAGTCCTCGTGCGACCAGCCAAAGAACGCGCGCAGCGCGCCTTGCACCGGCCCCGCATACTGCAGGAAATCAGTGTAGGCGTAGGCCATCACGTACGACGGCATCGCCAGCGGCAACAGGAGCGCCCAGGCGAACAGGCGGCTCCCCGGGAAGCGATGACGAGCGACCAGCCAGGCCGCCGCCGTGCCGCCGATCGCGACACCCGCGCCGACCAGCGCGACGAGCGCGACGGTGTTGCCGACGTAGCGCGGCAGCACGGTCTGCGCGAGGTGCGACAGCGTGTCGCCCGCGCCCGGCGCCAATGCGCGCCCGACGATCGCCGCGACCGGCAGCACGCCAAGCGCCGCGAGTACGATCGCGAACGCGGCGAGCCCGCGCCGATTGCCGGTCATCGCGCGATTATAGGGGGGCGCTATAATCGCCACGACCCCGATGCGCATCCTCATCTCCAACGACGACGGTTACTTCGCGCCGGGCATCGAGCACCTCGCGAGCGCGTTGCGGGTCCATGCCGACATCACGGTCGTCGCACCGGAGCGCGACCGCAGCGGCGCCTCGAATTCCCTCACGCTCGACCGTCCGCTGCACGTGCGCCGCGCGCCGAACGGCTTCCTGTTCGTCAACGGCACGCCTACCGACTGCGTGCACCTCGCGGTGACCGGTCTCCTCGACGAGCTGCCGGACATGGTGATCTCCGGCATCAATCACGGCGCCAACATGGGAGACGACACCATCTACTCGGGCACCGTGGCCGCCGCGACCGAGGGTTATCTCCTCGGCATTCCGTCGGTCGCGATCTCGCTCGCCTCGCGCAATTCGGTGCACTTCGAGACCGCGGCGCAGGTCGCCGTCGATCTCGTGCAGCGGCACGCGCGCGCGGCGGCGGGCGCCTGGCTCCTCAACGTCAACGTGCCGGACATTGCGACGTCCGCGCTGCGCGGGACGGTGGTGACGCGCCTCGGGCGCAGGCACAAGGCGGAGGCGGTGATCCCCGCGCAGAGCCCGCGCGGCGAGACCGTGTACTGGGTCGGCGCCGCGGGCGAGGCCGCGGACGCCGGCGAGGGCACCGACTTCCATGCGGTGGCCACCGACCGCGTGTCGCTGACCCCGCTGCAGATCGACCTTACCCATCGCGACCTCATGTCCGGGGTGGCGGGCTGGCTCGCGAAGTAGCGGCGATGACAGCGGATCGCACGGGCATCGGCATGACCTCGGCGCGCACGCGCGCGCGCATGGTCGAGCGCCTGCGCGAGCAGGGCATTGCCGACGAGGTCGTGCTGGCGGCGATGACCGCCGTGCCGCGCCACATCTTCGTCGACGAGGCGCTCGCCATCCGCGCGTACGACGACGTGCCGCTGCCGATCGGGCACGGCCAGACCATCTCGCAGCCGTGGGTGGTCGCCCGCATGAGCGAGCTCGCGCGCAACGGCCGCGACCTTGGCGACGTGCTCGAGATCGGCACCGGCTGCGGCTACCAGAGCGCGGTGCTCGCGCAGTTCGCGCGCCACGTCTACAGCGTCGAGCGCATTGGCGCCCTGGTCGCCAAGGCGCGCCGGCACCTGACGTCGCTCAAGGCGAAGAACGTCTCGCTCAAGCACGGCGACGGCAGCCACGACCTCGGGGAGGATCTCGCCGTGGACGCGATCGTCGTCACCGCCGCTGCGACGCATGTGCCGAGCGCGCTCCTGCGCTATCTCGCCCCCGGAGGGCGCATGGTGCTGCCGCTGGCGCAAGCCGGTGAAGAGCGCGGAGTCCAGCGCCTCACCGTCATCGACGTCACCCCCGCGGGCTTGCGGGAGCAGACGCTCGATACGGTAAGATTCGTGCCGTTGCTTTCCGGACTCGCGTGAACTTGTCGCGCCGCGTGCTTGTCGATTCGTCGATGCCATTTTTCACCGCTGCGCGGTACGCGCTGATCGTCCTGCTGGCCGCAGCCGTCGCCGGGTGCGCGTCGCGCGCCACGCGTGCTCCGGTCGAGGATCGCGCAAGCGTGCCGCCGAAGCCGGCGCCACCCGCGGCCGCCGCACCGGCACTCGCACCGCCCGCCGCCGCCGGACCGGCAGGCGAAGTCCCGGTTCCGACGCACGTGGTCAAGCGCGGCGATACGCTGTACCAGATCGCGCTCGACGCGGGGCTCGACTACCGCGACCTCGTGGCCTGGAACAACATCGAGAACCCGAACGTGATCCGGGTGGGCCAGGTACTGCGGCTCGCGCCGCCGGGAGAGCCGGCAGCGTCGCCGTCCGGCGTCACCACCGCGCCGCTGCGCACCGCCCCGGCCGTCGTCGAGGCCAAGCCCGGCGCACCTTCGGCGAGCGCGCCGCAGCCGGCGACCGCTGCGCGCAACACGGAAAACTACAAGTCGCAGCCGAAAGCGTTCAAGGAGCCCTACTCGGAACAGGCGCTGCGCGAGGCCGCGCGCGTCGCGCCGCCGGAGCCGGTGGCGATGGCCGCGCCGGCGCCGGCGCCCGCGCCTCGGGCCGAGTCCGCGCCGCCGCCGAAGCCCGCGATCAACGACGGCGACGACGACGACAGGCTCGACTGGGTGTGGCCCGCCAAGGGCAAGATCGTGGGCACGTTCTCGGAGACGGCCAACCTCAAGGGCATCGACATCGCCGGCAGCGCGGGCCAGCCGGTGGTGGCGAGCGCGGCGGGCACGGTGGTATACGCCGGCACCGGACTGCGCGGCTACGGTAAGCTCATCATCGTCAAGCACAACAAGACATACCTGTCGGCGTACGCGCACAACCGCGACATCCTCGTCAAGGAAGGGGAGAAGGTCACCAAGGGCCAGAAGATCGCGGAAATGGGGAACACCGACGCGACCGAGGTGAAGCTGCATTTCGAGATTCGCCGTCTCGGCAAGCCGATGGACCCCGTGCGTTACCTGCCGCCGGCCTAGCCCGGAGGTTCGCTCGATGGCTTCCGATCCCAGCGCGCCTCATCCCGAGGACCCGCCGCCGGACGACGCGGGTCCGGAGCCCGACCGCTATTCCGCGGACCTGCCGCTCGAAGAGCCGGCGGCGGGCATCTCCGGCGACTTCGTCACCGACGTCACACAGCTCTATCTCAACGACGTCGGCCAGCACGCGCTGCTGACCCCCGCGGAGGAGCTGACCCTGGCGCGCGCGGTGCGCGAGGGCGACTTCTACGCACGGCAAACGATGATCGAGCGCAACCTGCGGCTCGTGGTCAGCATCGCGCGCCACTACACCCACCGCGGTGTCGCGTTGCCCGACCTGATCGAGGAGGGCAACCTCGGGCTCATTCACGCCCTGGAGAAGTTCGATCCCGAGCGCGGCTTCCGCTTCACGACCTACGCGACATGGTGGATCCGGCAATCGATCGAGCGCGCGATCATGAACCAGTCGCGCACGATCCGCCTGCCTGCGCACGTGGTGAAGGAACTGAACGTCGTGCTGCGCGCGCTGCGCCACTTGGAGACGCACGCGCCGGCGGGCGGGCACGAGCCGTCGCTCGACGACGTGGCGCATTTGCTGGGCAAGCCGGTGGCCGACGTCGAGCGCCTGCTGCGCCACCAGGAGCACATGCTGTCGCTCGACGCGCCGCTCGATCGCGAGTCGGGCCTGACCGTGGCCGACGGCATCGCCGACGACGACGCGCGCGCGCCGGAGCTCCTGCTGCACGACAGCGCGATCGAATCCTCGGTTGCCGGCTGGCTGTCGGAGCTCAATCCGCGCCACCGCCTCGTGATCGAGCGCCGCTACGGGTTGAACGGATGTGAAGTGACGACCCTCGAGGACCTCGCCGCCGAGATCGGGGTCACGCGCGAACGCGTGCGCCAGATCCAGAGCGAGGCGCTGGAGAAGCTGCGCGCCAAGCTCGAGGGCCGCGGTTACACCCGCGAGGCGCTGTTTTGACGGATTCAAAACGCTGGCGCGTTTTGAATCCGGGGGGTGCTTCCACGATCGGCTCGGGAGCGGCCCTCGGCTCATTGGGCCCGCGAACATGTAAGAGGCGTTGCGTGTCGCCTCGCGGCGCCGACTCGCACTCGCTCGCCGCCCTTCGGGCCTCGCTGCTCGCGTCGCCACGCCTTCCGCGCGGAACCCCTCGAAGCGCGCCGGTCGCCGCCGCTGCGCGGCTTGGCTCAGTAGCGCGCGCGTGCGCACGCATTCGCCATGGCGATGCATCTGCGCTCATTGGGTAGTCCGCAGCGCCGCCGCCGCCGGCAGTACCTCGATCGCGCGCTGCAGGGTGGCCACCAGTGCGTCGCGCTCGCGGCCAGCGCGAGTCGCCCCGTAGCGCAACTCCGCGAAGGATTCGCCGATCGCGGCGAACGCGATTGCGAACTGAGGCCAGCGCGCCGCCGCGCGGCCCGAGAACGCGAGCGGGCCTTCGTGCGGCTCGCGCGGCAATCCCGCGCGCGCGAGGCGTCGGTTGAGGTCGTCCCACAGCACGAGCGCCCGCTCCTGATGGCGGCGCTTGTACATGAGCCAGCCGACCACGAGCGCGCCCCAGCCGGCGATGAACAGACCGACCAAGCCGACAATCTGCCAGCCGGGCATCACGTCGAGCCGAAGCTCGTGCCACGCGTTGCGCTGACGCTGGCGGTCGAACCCGACCACGTTGCGCCGCCAGCTGTAGTTGAGTGCATCCCACGCGAGTCGGATGTCGACGAGCCAGGCCGCATCGAAGCGCGCGAGAAACGGCATCCGCTCGCCCTCCGGCAGCGCGCCCGCGAGCCCGATCTCGATGCGCGACGGCGCCACCGCGGCGGTCGGATCGAACCGGCGCCACTCGCCGTCGATCAGCGCCTCGGCCCATGCGTGAGCGTCCGACTGGCGCACGATCATGTAGTTGCCGCGGACCGTGTTCATCGCACCACCCTGGTATCCGGTCACTACGCGCGCCGGAATGCCTGCCGCGCGTAACATCAGCACGAACGCGCTCGCGTAGTGCTCGCAGAAGCCGCGCCGGGTATCGAACAGGAACTGGTCGACCGGGTCGCGCTCGCTCAAGACCGGCGCCGACAGCGAATACACGAACGGCAAGTCGTGGAAGCGTGCAAGCACGGCGCGCACGTAGGCACGCTCGTCCGGCAACTGCTCGCGCATCTCGCGCGCGAGCTCGCGCGTGCGCGGATTGCCTTCGCCGAGCCCGAGGTTGGCGCGCGCGTCGCCCGGCGCCGCGGGATGGCTCGATCGCAGCAGCGAGCGCTGCGAATAGCGGATCGCCTGCGCCGCGGGCGCGACCAGCAGCACCTGCTGGTCGCGCGTCAGCCGCGGCGCAAGTGGCGCACGCGATGTGGAATCGGACTCGATCGTCGGCAGCGCCGCGGGCAGCTCGAGCGCGAACAGCGAGCGGCGCTGCGTGGGCTCCAGCATGACCGTGTACGACAGGGCGCGACCGCCGCCGTCGGCGTTCGGGTCGGCGAATCCCGACGGCACCGGCGACCAGGTGCGCCCGTCGAACCGCGAGAACACGGGGCCGCGCCAGTAGCGCTCGCGCGCGGGCGGCGGCCCGCCTTCGAACTCGAC
>JADLEZ010000289.1 GCA_020845855.1 Burkholderiales bacterium | reverse complement strand
GAGCGCATCGTCTTGTTGTAGACGTTGTACTTACCCACCGGCTTGTCCATCGGAATGCGCTTGACCTCCTCGAGCGTGGCCGCGTCGTAGACGACCAGCGCACCGTCGCGCTCCCACACGCTGACCAGCGCGTACTTTCCGTAGCGGTCGAACTCGACGTGCGCCGCGATCTTGCCCGGCGAAGGCGTAAGCGAGCGCACCACCGCCAGCGTCGCCTTGTCGATCACCTGCAACGTGTCGCGCCGCGGGCTGTTCATGGCGTCGACCCAGGCGTACGGGGTCGCCTCGTGACTGCGCAGGAAGAAGCCCGGGCCCACGGTGGCGATCGCCGCGACCGTGCGCCACTTGCGCATGTCGATGACGCTCACGACCCCTTCCTTCAGGTTCGGTGTCGCGAGCACCGGCGTGCCCTGCCACTGCCAACTGATGCCGGAACCCAGGTGCGGCAACCCCGGCAGGTCGACGGTCGCGATCTTCCGGCGCACGTTGAGGTTGACGACCTGGCCCGCGCCGCCGTTGCGCGCCGCGCCGATCAAGTGGTCGTAGGCGGGATCGAAGAAGAAGTCGTCGAGGACCTCGTCCAAAGCGATGCGCCGCACCGGGAACGGTCCCTTCTCGGCAAGGCCCTCGCGCTGCCGGTAATCGTGCACCAGGCCGGCGTACACGGGCTCGGCCGCGGGGTCGTAGGGAATCTCCCAGACTTCGGGCACATCCTTCAGCGCCACGATGAAGCTCTTGCGCGGCGGCGCGTCGTACACCGCGGACACCCGCGAGCCCTTGCCCGCGCGATCGGTCACTGCGATGAGCTTGACGAGCGACAGATCGCGCGCGTCGAGCACGACCAGCGTTTGCGGCAGGTAGTTGCCCACCAGCACGAAGCGCCCATCGGAGGACACGGCGAGGTTGCGGGTGTTGAGGCCGGCGCGCACCTCCGCAACGACCGCTAGGTTCCACAGATCGTACTTCGCGACCCAGCCGTCGCGCGAGGCGAAATAGACGTAGCGGCCGTCGGCCGTGAACTTCGGCCCGCCGTGCAGCGCGTAGCGCGAAGGGAAGCGCGCGATGCGCTCGAGGCGGTCGCCGTCGACGATCGAGACGTGGTGGTCGCCGGCCTCGACCACGACGAACAGGTTCTGCGGGTCGCTCGTGTGCGCGACCCGGTCGGGCAGCGAGCCGGGCGCCCGATGCACCACCCGGATCGCCTCGATCTCGCGCTCGCCGAACACCGGGCGCACAGCCGGCGGCGCGTACACGAACGCGGCCAGAGCCTCGATCTCGGCGGCGGACAGCGCGTCGCCAAAGCCCGGCATCTGGGTCGCCAACCGGCCGCGCGCGATGGTGTCGAGTGCGGCCTTGCGCGACAGCCGCTCCAGATTCTCGGGCAGGAGCGCCGGGCCGGTGCCGCCGAAGCGGTCCGCGCCGTGGCAGGTCGCGCAATGCGTCGCGTAGTTGCGCGCGGGATCGGACTCGGCCGCGAGCGCGGATGAGGCCGCGGCGAGCAGGAGGACCGCCAGCGCGCGCGTCACGGGACAACCTTGGGCGACAGGGCCTGCGGCGCCCCCTGCGTAATGGGGTGCGTCCCTGTAATGGGGTACGTCCCCGTACTGGGGTGCGTCCCCATTACAGGGTGCGTCCCCATTACAGGGTGCGTAATGGGGTGCGTCCCCATTACAGGGTGCGTCCCCATTACGCTGCGATGGTACGGGGACAGCGTCACCCGCGGCCCGCCGCCTTGGATGCCGAGCTCGTCGTCGTCGAGATAGCACCCCGGATCCTCGGCCCAGGGGTCGCCGGTGAGCTGCCACGCGCGCACCCGCGTGTTGCCGCCGCACACGTCGAGGTATGCGCAGCCGCGACAGCGGCCGGTCACCGGCCGCGGCGAAGTGCGCAGCCCCTGCATCAGCGCGTGCCGCGGGTCGCGCCAGATCGCCGAAAACGGGCGCTCCTTGACGTTTCCCAGGCTCACGTCCCACCAGAAGGTGTCGGGATGCACGTTGCCCAGGTTGTCGATGTTAGCCACGTCCATGCCGGACGCGTTGCCGCCCCATTGCGCGAGCTTCGCGCGCAGGTGGGCCTCGCGGCGCGGGAACCGCGCCCGCACCCAGTGCAGGAGGTACACCGCGTCGGCGTCGTTGTTGCCGGTGACGAATTCGCGCGCGCGCCCCGCCATGACGTGACCCCACGCGGTGTCCAACAGGAGGTCCATCGCCCGGCGCGTGGTGCGGAACACGGCGTCGGTCTTGCGGTTGATGTTGCCGCGCCCGCCGTAGTTGAGATGCGACAGGTAGAACTTGTCGATGCGCTCGGCCTCCATGAGGCCCAGGAGCGCCGGCAGGTCGTGCGCGTTGTCCTGGGTCAGGGTGAAGCGCAGGCCCACCTTCATTCCGGCATCGCGGGCGAGGCGCACGCCGCGCAGCGAGGCCTGGTAGGCGCCGGCCTTGCGGCGGAAGCGGTCGTGCGTGCCCTCGATGCCGTCGAGGCTCACGCCGACGTAGTCGAAGCCGACACGCGCGAGGGAAGCGATCCGCGCCTCGTCGATCAGCGTGCCGTTGGTGGACAAGCCGACGTACAGGCCGAGCTCCTTGGCTCGGGTGCCGATCGCGATCAGGTCGGGGTGCAGGAGCGGCTCGCCGCCGGAAAGAATCAGCGCCGGCACGCCGAACGCGCGCAGGTCCTCGATCGTGCGCAGGATCTGCGCCGTGGTGAGCTCGCCCGGGAAGTCGATATCGGCGGAGATCGAGTAGCAGTGCTGGCACGCGAGGTTGCAGCGCCGAATGAGGTTCATGATCACCACCGGCCCCGGCGGCCGCCGCCTGGGCCCGGGCGGAGTCGGATACGGGATCTCTTTCAGAAACTGCGTCAGGCGGAACATTTCGCGTCGCTCGCTGCGCGGCTTGCGAAGCGCAAGCCGCTCTTCTTGAGAATCCGAGTGCTGTACAGCACGTCGTGCGCCCGCACGTGCCCGGCGAGGACGCGCGCAACCTCGTCGATCCGGGCGGCCGCCTCGCCGCGATCGCGGCCGTGCACCATCGCGAACAGGTTGTAGGGCCACGCGGGCAGCCGCCGCGGCCGGCGATAGCAATGCGACACGCAAGGCAGCGCGCCGACGCGTTCGCCCAGCGCGTCGACCACGCTGTCGTCGATGTCCCAGACGGTCATCGCATTCGCCGTCCAACCGAGGCGGTAATGGTTCGGCACGGCGCCGATGCGGCGGATCGCGCCGGAGGCGAGCATCGCCTCGATGCGCGCCATCACCTGCTCCGGCGACGCGCCGACGGCTTGCGCAACCGCGTGATACGGCCGCGCCACGCGCGGCAGGCCGCCTTGCAACGCGTGCACGAGCACCCGGTCCAGTTCGGCGCTGTTCATGGCGCCGCCGAAAGCTTAAGGCGCACGAAGTACTCGCGCTCCTTGGCGAACGCGTGGACCGGCAGGCCGGTGGCCTGCTCGACCTCGCCGATCGCTTGCGCGGTCGCGTCCGCGGACTCGGTCGCGAGCACGAACCACATGTTCAGCGCATGCTCGCGCTCGTAGTTGTGCGCGACGGCGGGCAGAGCATTCACCCGCGCCGCCACGCCGGCAAAGGTCGCGCGGGGAACCTGCATCGCGCACAGCGTGTTCTCACCGCCGAGCCGGTCGGCGTTGAACAAGGGGCCGAACCGCGTCAGCGTGCCGTCGGCGAGCAGGCGGTCGACGCGCGCGATGAGCTCGTCTTCGCTCATGCCAAGCTGCTGCGCGACGGCGAGGAACGGCCGCTCGCAGACCGGGAATGAATCCTGGAGCGTATCGATGACGAGACGGTCTTGCGCGTCCATGCTTCGTGTCACGCCGCCGCCCAGTAGCGCGCGCCGCGTTGCTTGAAGCGTTGGCGTGCGAACAGGATCGCGCTCGGGAATCGGCCGAGCCCGTGCCATGCGGCGACACCCGCGATCGCGCGGCGCACCTCTTCGCGGTCGTGCCCGTGCACCATGCAGTACAGGTTGTAGGGCCAGTCGCGCGGCACCCGCCGGCGGCGATAGCACAGCGTAACGCTCGTCTCGCGCGCGACCGCCTCGCCGATCCGATCGACGTCGGTATCGGGCACGTCCCACACCGCCATCGCATTCGCGGTATACCCGAGCTCGCGATGGCGCACGACGATGCCGAAGCGGCGGATCACGCCGTCGTCGAGCCAGCGCGCAAGGCGCGCGAGCACATCGCCTTCACCCACACCCGCCTGCCGCGCGATGGCCGCATACGGCTTGGTCACCACGGGCAAGCCAGGTTCCAGCGCCGCGATCACCCGCCGGTCGGTGCCGCTCAGCGCGACGCGTGGTGCGGGACCTTGCGACAGCCGGATGCGGGCGCCGCGGGGCAGGCACTCGAGGTCGAATCCGAGATCGATCCAGTAGTCGTCGACGAGCGGCAGCGACAGCGGCGTGTACCCGGTCTCGCGGGCGATCGCGGCCAGCGCCGCGTCGAGCGCCGGGGCATCGGTTGCGGTGACCACGAACCACAGGTTGACGCGATGCTCGCGCTCGTAGTTGTGATTGACTTCGGGGCGCGCGGACACCGCGGCGGCCACGCGCGCCACGTCGCCTTCAGGCACCGCGAGTGCGGCGAGCGTGGACACACCGATCGTGCCCGGGCGGAACACGGCGCCGACCCGGCTCACCCGCCCGTCTTCCAGCCAGCGCGCGATGCACCCGCGCACCCATGCCTCGTCCGCGTCGAGTTGTTCGGCGATGCGGGCGTACGGCGCGGTGACGAGCGGGAACCCGCGCTGCCAGTCGTTGAGCAGCCGTGCCTCGCGCCCGCCCCTCACCCCAGCCCTCTCCCCGCGGCGACCTCCGGAACCGGCGAGGCAACGCGAGACGCTAGCGTTGTCAGTCTCCCTCGGTCGCTCGGCGACGCGCCCTTCGGGCCTTTGCTCGCTTCGCTCGCCGCCTCGCTTACTCGCGGGGAGAGGGTGCCCGACAGGGCGGGTGAGGGGTGCTGAATCCGACGGCTGCTTCATCTCAAAATCCGATGCGCGCGGCACGCGCGGTGAAGAAGATGCCGGACGGGTTGTCCGCGGCCAGCGCTGCCACCTGCTGCAACGTAGCCGTGTCGTAGACGACCACGCGGTGATCGTCGCGCGCCGAGATCCATACCGCCTCGCCGCGCGGCGTGAACTCGAGATGGAGCACGGCGCGGCCCGGCTCGATCGTGCGCGCCACGCGCATCGACTCGGTGTCGATCACCTGCACCTTGGCGTTGTCGGGGAACGCGAAATTGACCCACACCTGGCGGCCATCCGGCCGCGCGATCACGAACACGGGCTGGCCCGCCACCGCCACGCGGCCGACCTCGCGCCAGGTCCTGGTATCGACGATCAGCACTTCGTTGCGCCCGATCGCCGGCAGGTAGGCGTGGCCGTTGGCGATCGCCCAGCCGCGCAGGTGCGGCATCTTGTACACGGGCAGCGCAGGATCACCCTTGCCGTAGCCGTCGAGGATGCGGGCCACACCGCGCTCGGGATGCCACAGGTCGAGGAGCGCGAGCCCGTCCTCGCCGAACAGGCCCGCGATGTACCAGCGGCCGTCGGGCGTGACGAGCCCGTCGTAGGGATTGCGACCGACGCGCGGATGGCGGTCCACGCGTGGGGCGCGCGGCGTGGACGCATCGATCACCCAGATCTCGTCGGCGTCGAAGAGGCTCGCGACGAACCGGCCGCCGGGCGCATCGGCCAAGCCGACGACCTTCGACGGCGCGCCGGTCGGGCCCGGGGTCGCGCGCAGGTCGGCGAGGAGCTCGAGCGTGCCGGCATCGAAGAGCTTGACACCGCCGGGCGCGTAGTTCTGCGCCGCGATCACGCGGCCGTCCTGGCTGATCGCGCCGCCGATCGAGTTCCCGGCCTGGATCACGCGGCGGTCGATCCGCCGCAGCAGGAGGTCGACCTTGGTGAGCCCGCCGTCGCGGCCGAACACGTACGCGTAGCGCCCGTCGCGCGAGTAAACCACCGACGCATGCGACAGGTCGCCCAGGCCGCCGACGGTGGCGAGCGACACGCGCGCGGTCGTATCCACGACCTGCACGCGCCCGGCCGAGCGCTCGATGACCACGCCGAGATCGCCCGTACCGCGCAGCGGCGGTGTAGCGCACGCGGCAAGCGCCGCGGCGGCGACGAGCGCGCTAACGCGACGCATCGGACTCACCCTGCTTCAGGCGTTGCACGAGCCATTGCGCCTCGGTCTCTGTGAGGAACGGGCGCCACGGCGGCATCGGCGTGCCCGGCCGCCCGTGGATGATAGTGGCGACCAAGCTCTCGTCGGGACGCGCACGCAGCGCCTCCGCCGTGAGCGGAGGGCCGAGCCCGCCCGCGAGGCGGCCGCCGTGGCACGACCCGCAGTCGTGCGCGAGCAGGTGGGCGAGCTCGCGCTGGCGCGCGGGTGCGGGGGGTTCGGCGGCGGCAAGCATTCCCGGCAGCAGCGCCAGCACGGCCGCCACGATGCGGGGGTCCGCGTGCACTGGGTCCAGTCCCCTACATCGCTAGGACGTATTTCGCGAGCTTCTTGGCCTCGTCCTCGGTCACCTTGTTGGGCGGCATCGGGATGGGTCCCCACACGCCCTGCCCGCCCTTGATGATCTTGCTCGCGAGCAAGGCCTCCGCCTTCGCGTCGCCCTTGTACTTCTTGGCGACCTCCTTGTACGCCGGCCCGATCACCTTCTTGTCGTTGGCGTGGCAGGCGGTACAGCCCTTGGCCTTGGCGAGCGCGTCATCGGCGTGCGCGGCGGGCGTGACGACCCATGCCGCGAAGGCGATGCCTGCCATGGTGATGCGCAGATGGTGCTTCATTGCGGACAACCCTTCCCTTTCAGCTAACCGTTCGTTGAGAAGAATGGTGTCATTCCGAGGAACGAGGAATCCGCCTTTCACGGCAGATCCCTCGCTTCGCTCGGGATGACACAGTTACAGGGGCAACGCGCGAACCACGACGAGTTGCCGATTAGTAGACATCGCGTTGCGTGTTGTGCACGTTGAACTTGCCGGTGGGTGTGATCAGACGCGGGTCTTTGATCACCGCCTTGAGCTTGCGCGTCTTGTCGTCGACGACCACGAGCGCCGACTCCTGGTTCTTGGCGCTCCACACCGAGAACCACACCTCGTCGCCGGCCTTGTTGTACTCGGGCTGGACGATGCGCTTGGCGCCCTCGCCGACGTTCGCCCATTCGCCGATCGGCAGGCGGACGAGTTCCTTGTCGAGGTTGTCGATGTCGTACACCGCGATCGACTGGCTGATCGCCGGGTCGGGGTTGAGCGGCGTGTCGACCCACAGGTTGCGCGATTTCGGGTGCGTCTTGATGAACAGCGACCCGCCGCCCTGGCCCTTGAGCGTGCGCACGACCTTCCACGCGGCGTCCTTGCGCTTGGGATCGGTGCCGATGAGCGAGATCGACTCGTCGCCCAGGTGCCCGGTCGCCCACACCGGCCCGTGCTTGGGGTCGATGAAGTTGGCGCCGCGTCCCGGATGCGGCGTCTTGCCGACATCCACCAGCGCCTTCAACTTGTTCTCCTTGGTGTCCACCACCGCGATCTTGTCCGAGGCGTTGGCGGCCACCAGGAAGTAGCGTCCGGTGCGGTCGAAGCCGCCGTCGTGGAGGAAGCGCGCGGAGTCGATGCTCGTGACCTTGAGATTGTTCAGATCCTTGTAGTTGACGACCTTGATCTGCCCCGTCTCCTTGGCGGTGACCAGGAACTCGGGGTTGTAGTGCGACGAGACGATCGACGCCACCCGCGGCTCGGGGTGGTATTCCTGCGGGTCCACGGTCATGCCGCGCGTGCTCACGATCTTGAGCGGCTTGAGCGTATCGCCTTCCATGATCACGAACTGCGGCGGCCAGTACGAGCCCGCGATCGCGTATTTGTCCTCGTAGCCCTTGTACTTCGATGTCTCGACCGAGCGCGCCTCGAGGCCGATCTTGATCTCGGCCACCGTGTCCGGCTTCTCCATCCACAGGTCGATCAGGTTGATCTTGGCGTCGCGCCCGATCACGAACAGGTAGCGCCCCGACGCCGACATGCGCGAGATGTGCACCGCGTAGCCGGTCTTGATGATGTTGATGATCTTCTTGCTCGCGCCGTCGATGAGCGCCACTTCACCGGCATCGCGCAGCGTCACCGAGAAGAGATTGTCGATGTCGTAGTTGTTCATCTTCTTCTTGGGCCGCTTTTCAACCGGCACCAGGACCTTCCACGTCGCCTCCATTTCCTTCATGCCGAACTCGGGAGGCGTGGGCGGCTCCTGCTGGATGTAGCGCGCCATCAGGTCGACCTCGCCGTCGTTGAGCTCGCCCGACGTGCCCCAGTTCGGCATCCCCGCGGGCGAGCCGTAGCCGATGAACACCTTGAGGTAGTCGGTGCCCTTGGCGAGCGTCAGGTCCGGCGTCAGCGCCTTGCCGGTCGCGCCCTTGCGCAGCACGCCGTGACACCCGGCGCAGCGCTCGAAGTAGACCTGCTTTGCCTTGTCGAACTCCGCCTTGGTCATCGGCGGCGCCTTGGGGTTGATGTTCTGGTGCATGTCTTCCGACGCGAGCGGCGAGCTTCCCGCCTGGTAGCGCATCTCGGTCGAATCCTTGTGCGGCGCGCTCGGCGCCGCCGTGGTTTGGCCGCCGGCGAGGCCTGCGGAGAACATCGCCGCCACGGCGAGCGGCACGGTGCGGTACGCAAAGCGAAGATTCACGAAGTGCTCCTTCTTGGGCAATGGTGTATGGCCTGACGCAACTTCCGGTACGGCGCGCGACTCATAACCGCGTGCCGCGCCGCCGATAGCCGAATCATTGGTCGCCGGCCTAACCTGTTCCTTGATTAGGGTTAAGGATTGATTGGATAGCCGCGGCCACACTGCGCATGCGCCAATCCAACGCACGGACGTCCATGCGAGACGAGCAGGCAACCCGCGAAGTCACGGCCGCCGCGAACGCGATCGCCGGCGTTCCCGCGCGGCCCCTTGGCGAAAGCAAGCGGTCTCGGCGTCGCATCGGGTCCGTCGTGCTGGTCGGCTGCGGGCCGGGAGCGCTCGATCTGCTGACGCTGCGCGCGGCCCGCGTCATCGCGCAGGCGGACGTGCTGGTCTACGACCGCCTGGTGGACCCTGCGATCGTCGCGCTCGGGCCCGTACGGGCACAACGCATCTGCGTCGGCAAGGCGCGCTCGCATCACTTGCTGCCGCAACAGGACATCAACGCACTCCTCGTGCGCCTCGCGCGCGAGGGCAAGCGCGTGGCGCGCCTGAAGGGCGGCGACCCCTTCATCTTCGGGCGCGGCGGCGAGGAAGTCGAAGCGCTGGCCCGCGAGGGAATCCCATTCGAAGTGGTGCCCGGCATCACGGCGGCTTGCGGCGTCGCGGCGCATGCCGGCATACCGCTCACGCACCGCGACTGCGCGCACGCGGTGACGCTGGTGACCGGTCACCTGGCCGACGGCGACGGCGAACTCGACTGGACCGCGCTCGCGCGGCCGAGGCAGACCGTCGTGTTCTACATGGGGCTCATGGGACTGCCCGCGATCTGCGCCAGGCTCGTGGCACATGGCGCGCCCGCGAGCACGCCCGCGGCGATCGTGCAGCACGCAACGCTGCCCACCCAGCGCGTCGTCACCGGCACACTGGCCGACCTCGCCGCGCGCGCGGATGCCGCTTGCCTCGTCCCGCCGACGCTGATCGTCGTCGGCGAGGTCGTACGCCTGCAATCCGTGTGCAACTGGTTCGCGTCGCACGCTCGCTCGGTGGCGACCGCGGCGTAATGATCCTGGCAAGCGCCCGCGGCATCGTCGCCGCATCGCTCCTGGTGCTCAACACGCTGTTCTGGTGCGCGCTCGTGTTCCTGCTCGCCATCGTCAAGCTGGCCGTGCCGGCCACACCCGTGCGCGCGGCGGTCGACCGCGCGCTCAACGGCATCGCCACCCGCTGGGTCGCGGGCAACAGCGCCTGGATGCGGCTCACGCAACGCACCGAGTGGGACGTCGAAGGTGTGGACGATCTCGCCCGCGGCGGCTGGTACATGGTCAACTGCAACCACCAGTCGTGGGTCGACATTCTCGTGCTGCAACACGTGCTCAACCGCCGCATCCCGATGCTCAAGTTCTTCCTGAAGCACGAGCTGATCTATGTGCCGGTGATCGGCCTTGCGTGGTGGGCGCTCGACTTCCCCTTCATGCGCCGGCACTCCAGCGCCTATCTCGCGCGCCACCCGGAACGGCGCTTCGACGACATCGAGGCGGCGCGCCGCGCGTGCGAGAAGTTCAGCCTGGTTCCCACCAGCGTGATGAACTTCGCCGAGGGCACCCGGTTCACGCCGGCCAAGCACCGGTCGCAGCACTCGCCCTATCGGCATCTGCTGAAACCCAAGGCGGGGGCGCTGGCGCTGACGCTGGACGCGCTGGGCGACCGGTTCGACGCCCTGCTCGACGTCACCATCGTCTATCCGGACGGTGCGCCGTCGTTCTGGCGGTTCCTGTGCGGCGGTACGCGCCGCATCGTCGTTCGCGCGCAGCGCATGCCCATTCCGATCGAGTTGAGGCAGGGCGACTACGCGCGCGACCCGCGGTATCGCAAGCGCTTCCAGCGCTGGCTGCAGGCGCTGTGGCAGGAGAAGGACGCGCGGATCGAAGCGCTGATGGCGTCGTACCGCATCGCGCCGGCGCCCGCCGGCCGCTGACGTCCACCGCGCTCGCGCGCGCCGGGCTCGGCTAGACTCACGGCAACGCTCTTGCCCGAAGCGGCCGCTGCGTGGTCAACTGCAAGCCACCCACCACGGGCGGGCGCCCGCGAGCTGCCGTCCGCGCTCGACCACCGCATCCCGACGCCGAACCCGCACTCAGAGGAGAACCGCGAAGATGAGCTTTGAGATCCAGATGCTCAAGATGGGCGAGTGCGAAGTCGCCGGCCCGGAAGTTTTCTGGATGAGCCACTGGAACGAGTGGGTGAAGCTGTGCTTTTGGATGGCCGTCATTCGCGGCGATGGAATGACGGCGATCGTCAACACCGGCCCGCCCGCCGATCTCGATGCGCTCAACGAGCGGTGGGGTGAGGCTTTCGGCGAACGCGGGAAGCTCAAGCGTGCCGAAGCCGAACGCCCGGTCAACGCGCTCGCCTCGCTGGGGATCAAGCCCGAAGACGTGGATTACGTGCTCCTGACCCCGCTTCAGGCTTACGCCACCGGGAACATTCATCTGTTCCGGAATGCGCAGGTCTGCATCTCGAAGCGCGGATGGATCGAGGATTTTCATGCCGAGAAGTTCCCCATGCACGTGCCGCGCGAATGGCGCATTCCCGATCGACAACTGCACTACCTGATGTTCGATGGCCGCGAGAAGGTGAGACTGCTCGAGGACGACGACGAGGTCATTCCCGGACTGCGGGCATTCTGGGCCGGAGTCCACCATCGGTCGTCGATGTGCTACGTCATCGACACGGCGGCCGGACGCGTGGCCGTGTCCGACTGCGTCTTTCGCTACGAGAACATCGAAAAGGCGATACCGCTCGGAATTCAGGAAAGCCTCGAGGAGTTCCACCTTGCGTGCAAGCGCATCGGACGAGAATCCGAGATATTCGTTCCTCTCTACGAGCCGGACGTCCCGAAACGGCATCCGGGCGGGAGGATCGGCTGATGCGATTGCCCGGCAAGGTTGCCATCGTCACCGGCGGCGGCGCGGGCATCGGCCGCGCCACCGCGGAACGCTTCTCGGAGGAAGGGGCTCGGGTGGTCATCGCCGACCTGGATGAGACAGCAGGGCGCGCAGCCCTTGCGACTATCGTCGGCGCCGGCCGCGACGCCATCTTCGTCAAGACCGATATCAGCCTCGAGGAAGACGCAAGGGAGCTCATCGACCGAAGTCTCGCCGCCTACGCTCGAGTCGACGTGCTGGTCAACAACGCGGCCACGTTCGTCCTCGAGGGTATCGATGCCACCGCTTCCGACTGGCAGCGTTCGCTTGGCGTGAACATCGTGGGCACGGCGATGGTGAGCCGCTACGCAGCGGCGGCGATGAAGCGCAGCGGCGGCGGCGCCATCGTCAATCTCGGTTCGATCTCGAGCTTTGTCGCGCAGCCGCATTTCGTCACCTATAGCGCAACCAAGGCGGCGATCGTGCAGATGACCCGGAACATGGCGCTCGACCTTGCGCCGGCGAACATTCGTGTCAATTGCGTCTGTCCGGGAACGATCCTCACGCGGGCTTCATACGATCACATGGAGCGTGTGGGGATGACGCTCGCGCAGTTCGTCGCCGAGGAAGGTCCGAAGCATTTGCTCAATCGTGTCGGAACCCCGCGGGAAGTGGCGAATGCGATTCTCTTTCTCGCCTCCGATGAAGCCTCGTTCATCACCGGGACGCATCTCATGGTGGACGGCGGCTATACTGCGACGTAGCCGCGGACGCCCTGGGCGCAAACGCTTTCCGTCGGCCTTACCTATCGCTCTTGGATTGGCGGTTTGTTGAATTCGTGACTGTATCCCCAATCCAGTGTCATCCCGAGCGAAGCGAGGGATCCGCTTTTGCGTCGAATCCGCGAGGTGCGTAAAGCAGATCCCTCGTCGCCTTCGCTCCTCGGGATGACACAGTGGGATTTCTCGACGCGCTCGTTGTGCCGCGGGCCGAAACGCCGCTACACTTGCCACAGTGAAATCGCGTTGCCCTTAAGGAGGAACCGCATCGCTCTCGACAACGTCACCCTCGAAACCTGGCGGCCGCGGATGTTGGCCGTGCTGCGCATCGTCACGGCTTACCTGTTCCTGCAGCATGGGACCGCAAAGCTGCTTGGAATTCCGGCCGTAGCCGCGCTCAAGGGCGGCGTGCCGTTACTCTCGCTCCCCGGCGCCGCCGGCACGATCGAGATCGTCGGCGGCGTGCTGCTGCTGATCGGCCTCTTTACCCGGCCCACGGCGTTCATCCTTTGCGGCGAGATGGCCTTTGCCTACTTCATCGGCCACGCGAGCAAGGGCAACACGCTGGTCCCTTTGCTCAATGGCGGCGAGCTTGCGGTGATGTTCTGCTTCGTGTTCCTGTACTTCGCCGTCGCCGGAGCGGGCGCCTGGAGCGTGGATGCCGCCCGCCGCACGTCAGCAGCCTGACGCCTCTTGCGCGGTGAGCTGGGACGCTGCAATCTGCCGAGCGTCCACGGCTGGAAGCACCGATGGCGCCAACCGAGCCCGACCACTCTCCCGGCACGGCTACGCCCCGGGCGCGCATCGAGCTGCGCGCCAGAGGCTACCCGGAGTTGCGCGTCGACGGGCGAGCCGTGCCGCTGAAGCTCAAGCGCGGCCTCGCGCTGCTCGTGTACTTGAGCGAACTCGGTCGCAAAGCGGCGCGCGGCGACCTGGCTCATGTGCTGTGGCCTGACGCCGCGCCGGAGATCGGGCGCACGCGGCTGCGCCGTTTGAGCCACGAGGTCAATGCCGTAATCGGGTGGGAGCTTCTCACCGGCGACGGCGATGCGCTGTGGCTGGACGCCGACAGCATGCAGATCACCAGCGACTTGGGCGAAGCACGCGCGTTGGCGTTGCAGGTGCTGACCGCGCCCGGCCACGAGGTCGACGTGCCGGCCGCGCTCGCACGATTGTGTCCGCCGGACGCCGCCGGCCTGCTCGATAGCTTCGAGCTTGAATCGGATACGTTCATGACCTGGCGCGACAGCCGCCGCACCGAGCATCGGCAACTGCACCTGCGCGCGCTGACCAAACTCGCCGCCCGGGCGAGCGAAAGCGGGCAGCCGGAGCGCGCGGCCGAGGCCGCGGACGCATTGATCCGCATCGACCCGCTGGCCGACACCGGCCATGCCGCGTTGCTGGCGGCGCGCGCGCAACAAGGCGACGCCGCGGGTGTCGAGACCGCCTACTTCGCCTGCGCGGAAACGCTGCGCGCTGAGTTGGGCATCCGGCCCTCGCCGCGGATCGAGATGGCCTACGCGCAAGCGCAGCGGCAACTGACGTTGCGCCCCGGCGAGCGAACGCTGCCGGCCGATGCGGTTGCACCGCTGCACTTCGCCGACGGCGAGGACGGCGCGCTCGCTTATCTTCGGCTGGGCAGCCCGCAGGCGCGTTGCGGCACGCTGGTCGTGCTGTTCGGGCTATGGTCGCATGTGGAGATCGCGTGGGAACACCCCGGTATCCGCGCGGCGCTGGAGCGGCTGGCGCGGCACTTCCAGGTGGTGCTCCTGGACCGGCGCGGCATCGGCTTGTCCGAACGATTGGCCTTGCCCCAAGCGGCCAGCGCCGCGGTGGCAGACCTCGACACGGTGCGGCGCACGCTGGGCGCGGAGCGACTGTGGCTTTTCGGCAGCTCGGTGGGCGGCGCCATCGCCATCGAATACGCCAGCACGCATCCGCAGCGCGTGCAGGGGCTGATGCTGTACGCCGCCCACGCGCGCGGCAGCTGGGCCGAAGACTACCCCTGGGCGCTCAAGCCCGAGCAGCGTGCCGCTTGGCTCACGCAACTTCAGTCGGACTGGGGACTGCCGACCAGTCTCGCGAGCTTCGCGCCGTCGCTGGCCGAGGACGAGGCAGCGCGCCGCTGGTGGGCGCGCATGCTGCGCCACGCCGCGTCGCGCAACAGCCTGCCGGCGATCCTGCGCGCCTTCGCCGCTGTGGACGTGCGCGACCGGCTGGACACCTTGCGCGCGCCGACCCTCGTCGTGCAGCGCGAGGGCGATCGCATCGTGCGCGCCGGCGTCGCGCGCTACCTGGCTGCCCGCATTCCCGGCGCCGAACTCAAGCTGCTGCCGGGCGAAGACCATCTGCTCTGGGCCGGCGACACCGGCGCGGTGCTCGACACGCTGGAAGACTTCGCGCGCCGCCACGCGCCGGCGTAGCCGCTCACGCCGGCAACGCCATCTCGCGCTCGCGGCGCAGCGCGTCGGCCAGGTCGTGCTCGCCGCCGCGCTCGGCGGCCTCGATCAGCGTGAGGTCGATCAGGTCGCGTTGCGCGTGGCTGCCGCCGAAGCGGTGCGCCTGACTGCGCACGGGCCGCAGCAGCTGCACGGCGTCCGTGTAGCGCCGCTGGCCGAATGCCAGCACCGCGCGCGTGGCGGCATGGCCCACGTCCCTCAGAAAGTCGACATTGTCGCCGCCGCCGGCCAGCGCACGCTCCTGCGCGGCAAGCAGGCGCTCCGCATCGCCGTCGCGGCCGCTGCCGACGAAGGCCATCATCGCGTGCATGTCGTTGAACGCGTAGTTGCCGGCCTCGATGTGCGGCGCCCAGCGCTCGGCCAGCGCCTGCCAGCGCGCGCCGGTCTCGATGCCGCGCAGCTCGAGCCGCCACAGGATCGCCGAAGCGTCGATCATGTTCAGCACCACCGGCGAGGCCGGTCCGAGCACCTGCCGATCGACCAGGTCCAGCACTTCGTCGACGTGATCCATGCCGAGGTGGAACAGCGCGAGGTGCCACCAGTTGTGCGTGGCGAAGAAGCTGCCTTCGCTCCACGTCGCGCTGTGGTCGCCGAGCCAGGCGATGCCTTCGCGCCGGCGGCCCTGCATTTCCATCACGTGCGCCACCGCGTGCCATGCCCAGCCGTCGCGCGGCTGCATCTCCACCGCGCGCCGGCCGACGGCCTCGGCGCGGGCGTAGGCGCCGGTCTCCTCCAGGCCGAAGGCATGCATGCCGAGCACCGCGTGGTAGCCCGGCATGTCCGGCTGCCAGTGGCCGACGGCGCGGGCGATGCGGTCGCGCAGCATGCGCGAATCGCCCACGAAGAAGTCGATGCTGTGCCCGGCCTGCAGCGCCAGCGCGTCGCGCGGATAACGGACACTGAGATCCTCGAGCGCGAGCCCGGCCGCATGCCAGCGTCCGTTCACCAGGTGCTCGATGGCGCCGCAATGCGCGGCCTCGCGCTCGTTGGCGGGAAGCGCGCGAGCCGCGGCCAACGCGGCGCGCGCGGCCGGCAGCGCCGGCGACTCGGTGCCCAGCAGGTTGAGGTAGGCCACCAGCACGTGGCCCATCGTCATGTCGGGACTCGCGTCCAGCGCGGCCTGCGCGCTCGCCAGCGGATCGCCGACGTAGCAGCGCAACTCGTGGCAGGCCGTTTCGAAGTGGTCGACCGAGCGGGCCGTGGCGCCGCTTAACGCGTGGTTCAGATAGTCCTTGGTGCTCATCGCTTGGTCCTGAAGAGTGGGTGAGGACTCGATCTTCCGCGGGCAGCGTCCCTTGGGCGTCCCTTCGGTGACGCGCAATTGGACTCCCCGTAGCGCGCCATCGGGCCACCGTCGCTCAGTCGAGCAGCGTGACCTTTACCGATTCCGCTGCTCGCGCAAGGTGGCGGTCCAGCGTCATGAGCGGCAAACGCAGGCGCAGCGCGATTTCAAGGTAAGCAGCATCGTAAGCGGTCAAGCCATGGTCGCGCGCCACGGCGGCGATCTGCTTCATTGCAGTGACGACGCTGGGCGACTCAATTGCAATCGACCAGATGCTTAACGGCTCCGCAAGCTCGGCGACGCTCGCAGCAGGAATGCGCTTGCGGCGCACCGCCATGACAAAGCCACTGGCGACTTCGATCGGCCAGGTAGGGGGGACGACAATGCGCGCAGTATCAACGTGCGCGGCCCAGGACGGAAGGACCGCAGGCTGCTCGTCGGGAAGCAGACAAGCAAGAGTGGCCGAAGCGTCCAGCACGAAGGCCGCGATCACTTGCGACCTTCATGAACCCACGAAACAATTTCCTCCCGCGTGATCTTGATGCCACGTTTGGCAAGCTTCGCCCGTGCGGCGCGCAGGCGCTCCATGGCATCGCGAATGCGCTGCGGATCGTGCGGGACGGGAGGTACGAGCTCCGCGACCGGCTTGCCGTGGCGGGTGATGACGATGCGCTCGCCGCGTTCCACCCGCGCCAGCAACTCCGGCAAGTGCGTTTTCGCCTCGTAAACGCCGACTTCTTCCATGAACTGTGCCCTCGTTCAGACCAGACACTAGTCTAACCGCAGCGAGCATCCGCCGCAATGTGCCCGCGGCGCCGGGAAATTGGACACCCGTGGAGGTAGGGATGGGCCGGGGCTTGGCGTGCATCGACGACGCGAAAGGGTCCACCGAGCACCGCGCCCGCTTCGAGGCGTATCTGGCGCAAGTCCAGGACCAGGAGCTCGCCTGTTCGAGACACTCAGCGCATGAGCAGCGACGCCAGCGCGGCGACGCAGGCGAGCAGCGTGAACGCCGCAATGCCGGACATCGCCAGCGCGGGCGCGTGAACCGCGCCGGCGCCGGCGAGCAGGCACCGCCTGCGCCAAACGCCGCACAGCGCCGCAGCGGCCGCGGCAACCAGGAGCGCGAGACCCAGCGTGGTCACCACCGCCTCTCCCCGCCCCCAGCCCGCACGCAGCGCGAGCAGCGCGTTGACCAGGATTGCCAACGCGGTTCGCGTCCATGCGAGCGCGGTGCGCTCGGCCTGCAGTCCCGGATCACGGATGCCGGGCAAGCCGGGTGTCATCGCGCCAGCAGCAGGAACGCGACCACGACGGCGACGGCGAGCATCGACGCCGCCAGCAGCGGAACCGCGAAGCCCGCGGGCAGCGGGCGCGCGTGGCGCATTGCGATCTCGTTGCCGCGCCAGCGCATGTACGCCGCGCCGCACAGCGCCGCCGACAGCACCGTCAGCGCGATGGCGAGCATGACGAGCACCACCGGCGGACCGAGGCGCGTGGCGAACTCATCGAGCAGGACGCCGCCGGCGAGCAGCGCCAGGGCGGTGCGGATCCACGCGAGGAACGTGCGCTCGTTGGCGAGCGAGAACCGGTAGTCCGGCTCCTGCCCCTCCTGCCGCCATCGGGGTTCTCGGATGCTCATCGTCGTACCGGCGCGCTGCCGCCCGTCTCGCAGCGGACGAGCCGCATGCAGGATATATCAAGTCAGCCGGCGGCGTGGACTTCAGGCGCGCCGGAGCCACCACAACGCCAGCGTGGCGACGAGCGTCGAGCCGAGCATGAGGAGACCCAGATTCAGCGCTCCTTCATGCGAGACAAGGCCCACGACCCATGCCCCGGTAGCGCCCATCAACTGCTGCATGAGCCCGCCCACTGCCGCGGCAGCGCCAGCCAGCGCGGGCAGAACGCCAACCGTGCCCGCGAGCGTGGCCGGCATGAGCAGGCCGTGCCCCAGGCCCAGCAACGTCAACGGCAGCGCGAAGGCCAATGCCGTGTGCCATCCCGCCATCGCGAGGCTCAGGGACAGGGCGAGCCCGACCAGCGTGAAGACCTGTCCGAAGGTCATCATGTAGCGGTCTCCGAAGCGATGCACGAGGCGGCTCGTGAGGTAGTTGCCCACGATGTAGGCGAGCGGAATGCAGCCGATGTACCAGCCGATGCCGTCCGGGCCCACGCCGTAGCTGCCCAGCACCAGCGGCGCCCCACCGAGGAAGATGTAGAACGTGGCGGTGGTCATCGACAGGATCGCCACGTGCAGCAGGAACACCGGCTCGCGGGCGAGCCGGGCATAGGATGCGCGCATCGCACCCCACCAGCGCGGCTGCCTCGCCGCGGCGGTGGGCGCCGATGCCGGCAGGCCGCGCCAGGCGATCAGCGCGAGTGCCGCGGCCAGTGCGGCCATCAGCAGGAAGCTCGACTGCCATCCCAGATGCACGTGCAACTGACCGCCGACGATGACCGCGGTGGGCGGGCACAGGCCCATGGCCATGCCGATCCAGGCCATCACGCGCGTGCGCTGCGGGCCTTCGAACAGGTCCTGCACCAGCGCGCGGCCGACCACCATGCCGGCCGCCGCGCCCGCGCCCTGCAGCACGCGCGCGCCGATCAGCACGGAAATCGCCGGCGCCAGCGCCGCCAGCACCGAACCGGCAAAGGCCAGCGCCAGCCCCGCCAGCAACACCTGCCGGCGCCCAAGGCGGTCCGACATCGGGCCGTACAGCAACTGAAGACCGCCGTATGCCACGACATAACCGCTGAAGGTGAGCTGCACCTGCGCCTGGCTCGCACCGAAGATCGAACTCCACTGCTGCATGGATGGAATGCAGATGGTCATGGCCAGGAGGCCGAACGCAATCTGCGCGATCAGGTTGGCGACCAGCAGGCCGCGCGATGCATTCGAGGACAAGACGAGCGAAGCCGCGGCGTCGGAGCGCGGCTACGGCGGGCACGGGCTTGCAGCATACACGAGAGCCCTTCGGTGATCGCGACGAAGGATCGCGCGGGCGCCGAATTCCCGCCAGTCCGAAGGCAGATCATCTGCGGCCCAAAGTGTCGAACACACTCCTCGCACCGATATCGGTATCGAGCAGGGAGAGCGGCGCATTGCCGTTCACTGCGTCGGGCGCGAGCGGCAACGCGACCACCGCGCTGCGGGGTCCGTAACCTTGCATTCTTGGATGTCGGCGTCGCGCGGAAGAGCCGAAGCGCCGCGAACACCCTACAGAAGGTCGCTGAGTTGCTCTCGGCTGAGATCGCAGTCGCGGAGAATCTTAGCGAGCAATCCCGGACCGATCGTTTCCCTGGAATGTGCGGGGACGACGGTGGTTCGTCCGTCCGCGTGCCGCAGAAATATGATGGCTTCCCTTGACCCTCAGGACCTCGAACCCAGCCTTCCTCAGTGCGGCAATCAACTCCTTCCCGGTGAAGCTGGGAAGCGAGGTCATGCTGCGACAGTTATCCGCTGAACCCCCACGAAGTCCAGAGGTTCGGGCGGCTCACCCTGCACCTCTAGGCAGAGTTCGATCGCTTCGCGGATCCGCTCCATTAACACATCGAGCGATTTCGCCTGAGTATGGCATCCCGGCAGCGCCGGTACTGACGCCACGAAACATCCGGCCGAGTCCTTCTCGACCACTACGTCGAATTGACGTGCCATAGAGCCTCCTGAGCCAGATTGTATGCCGACTCGCCGATGCGCGGAGCGCGTGGTAGCCCGGCGGTGATGGCAACCTACGAATAGTGTCGCCCACAATTCTGGGGACGGCACGCGCGAACGCCCAAACTCAGCTGAATTCAGCCCGTTAGCACCGGGCTGTATAAGACGTCGGAACTTCTGAAACAGCCCATCGAATCCTTGCGGCGGCGGCTTTTCCGATGCCAGGTACGCAGATGAGTTCTTCAGCATTCGCCGTAAGAACCGCTTCCACCGTTCCATATTTGTCCAGCAATCGTGCCGCGCGTACAGGCCCCACTGCCGGCAACCCCTGCAGGATGTGCAACTGGACCCCTCGTTTTGACTTAGGTCGCTTGCCGGACCTCATTACCGCACCGGAGATGACGCTCGCCACTTGTCGTGCTGCAAAAAGGATAACTTTCGCGGACTCTTCTGCGTCCCGCGAACGGATCACTGGAATACCGAGAACGACGCTCACGCTGATTAGTGCACCTTGAATCGCCTCGCGTGTCATCGCAGTTGCGGCAATGTCTTCCTCGCTGCCTTCGAGCAGCAAGAACCCGTGTAATGGTGAAGCAGCCATTCGACACGCTTGGCTGAACAGGCGTCCGTCAATGATGGACACGACGAAGTCTGACCAGCACTTTCGTTCGATCAATATCCGACCGCCGACCTGGTAATCGCCAAGCGGCAACCGCCGCACTATGACTTCGCAATCGGGTCTGGCGAGCAAATGCGGTATCACTTGCGCGCAAGGCTCGCGGTCGTCGACGGTAACAATTGTCCTCGCTGCCATTGGCGCGATGGAGCAAGAGCATTGAGTCGCAATGTCGATCGCTGACTCAATACTCTACGAGGCTCGCCCCAGTGCCGCGATAAGACCTTCGTCTGGCCGGTTCAGCAAAGTCGCTGCAAGCGGTGCCCGTCGAGCGGCGCGATTAAGACATGCACAGACCGCGCAATTCAAGCGAGTGCATCACCGCAACGCTTCCGCTCCGGGCCACACGCGCGAGTGTCCACGCTCGTCTGATTACTGCATTCCGACGGAATAGACCGAGAGCGACGGATTGAAGTCCGAAATAGACCAAGTTAAACACAGCGTCTTAAATAATGCAGCATAACCGACGAAGTATGGCGTTTGGTTGCCGCCAGCGATCGAAGCATGCGTTGACCGCTTGGAGGACCTCGGCGAGCGTAGCGAAGTAGCGGTTGTGG
>JADLEZ010000288.1 GCA_020845855.1 Burkholderiales bacterium | reverse complement strand
GCAGTTCGACGACCAGCGTGCGCTGGCGACGCTCGAAGTGCTCGCCGAATTGGGCGCGCGCACGCAGGTGCTGTTCTTCACGCATCACGGCCATCTCGTCGACCTCGTGGCACGCTCGCCGCTGGCGGGAAGGGTGGGGGTACACGCGCTGTGAAGCCAGCATCCCCACCGGCGTCGGCGAGCCGGGCGGCGAGTCGCGCTGCGCCACCCCGACCAGCGCCATGAACCGAAGGGTCCCGCTCGACCGCCTGGTGGGCCTCGCCGACCCTGCACGCGGGCTCACCGCGGCCGAAGCGGCCGAGCGCGCCGCGCGCTACGGGCCCAATCGGATCCTCGAGGCGCCTCCCAAGGGCTGGCGCGATCTTGCCCGGGAGACGGTCAAGGATCCGATGCTGTGGTTTCTCGTCGGGACCAGCGCGCTCTTCGCCGCGGTCGGGGAACTGCGCGAATCGGCGATCCTGCTCGCCGCGCTGTTGCCGCTCATCGGGATGGATGCGTACCTGCACCGGCGCACGCACGCCTCGACCGCGGGGCTCGCGAGTCGCCTCGCGAGCAGCGCGACGGTGCGCCGCGACGGTATGCCACAAGTCGTTCCGGCGGCGGATCTCGTGCCGGGCGACCTCGTCGTGGTGACGACCGGCGAGGCCTTTCCGGCCGATGGGATCCTGGTCGGCGGCGAGCGCATGCAGGCCGACGAATCGGCGCTGACGGGGGAGGCTTTTCCGGTTGCCAAGCGGCCCCTTGCCATCCTTCCTCGCCACGCGGCCACCGCGAAGGTCGACGGCGCGTCGTGGGGGTTGGCGGGGACGCGGCTGCTCACCGGCGAGGCATCGTTGCGCGTGGTGCACACCGGCGGCGAGACGCTCTACGGCGAGATCGCCCGCTCGGCCACGGGCGAAGGGCAGGGCCACACGCCGTTGCAAAGTGCCGTCGCGCGACTCGTCATGGTGCTCGTTGCCGGCGCCGTGCTGCTATGCCTCATCCTCGCCTGGGCGCGCCTCGCGCAGGGCCATGGCATCGTCGATGCGCTCTTGAGCGCGCTCACCCTCGCGGTCGCGGCGCTGCCCGAGGAGTTTCCGGTGGTGCTCACGTTCTTCCTCGGTGTGGGCGTCTATCGCCTCGCGAAGCGGCAGGCGCTGGTGCGCCGCGCGGTCGTCGTCGAGAACATCGGCCGCGTCACCTGCATCTGCTCGGACAAGACCGGCACGATCACCGAGGGCAAGCTGCGCCTCGGCCATACGGTTCCGGCGGCGCCGCTTACCGCGGAGCGCCTCGTCGAGTTCGCGGCGGCGGCGTCGCGCCTCGAGACCGGCGATCCGCTCGATGCGGCGATCCTCGAGGCGCTGGCCGCGCCGCCGCCGTGGGAGGTCGTCGCCACGTTTCCGTTTACCGAGGACCGCAAGCGCGAGACGACGCTGGTGCAGTCGGGTGAGTCGCGTTTCGCCGCGGTCAAGGGTGCGCCGGAGGTCGTCTTGGGACAATGCGATCTCGACCCTATCGCGCGGCGCGAATGGCTCGCGCGCGTCGACGCCTTCGCGGACGACGGACACAAGGTGATCGCCTGCGCGTGGCGCGAGCTCGATGGTGACGGCGCGTGGCCCGCCGACGAGCCCGATCGTGGCTTCCGCGTGGCGGGCATCCTGTGCTTCGAAGATCCGGTGCGTTCGGGCGTGATCGACGCTCTGCGCACCTGCCGCGCCGCCGGCATCCGCGTGGTGATGGTCACCGGCGACCACTTGCGCACCGCGCGTGCGGTGGCGCGCGAAATCGGGCTCGGCGCGGCCGCCCCCTGCGTCGTCGACGGCGCCGACATGAGCGCCTGGCTCGCGCAGGGCGATGCAGCGCTGCTGCGCGGGGTCGACGTGGTGGCGCGGGCGACACCGGGGCAGAAGCTCGATCTCGTGCGCGCCATCAAGCAAAGCGGGGACATCGTCGCCGTCACCGGCGACGGGGTCAACGACGTGCCGGCGCTGCAAGCCGCCGACATCGGCATCGCGATGGGCGAGCGGGGCACGCGCAGTGCGCGCGAGGTGGCGGCGATCGTGCTGCTCGACGACGACTTCAGCAGCATCGTGCGCGCCATCGCCGAGGGACGGCAGCTCTTCGCGAACCTGCAGCTTAGCTTCGCGTATTTGCTGATGATCCACCTGCCGCTCGTGCTGACCGCGGCGTTCATTCCGTTGGTGGGGTTTCCGGTGCTCTACCTGCCGATCCACATCGTGTGGCTCGAGCTCATCATCCATCCCACCGCGCTCCTGGTGTTCCAGGAGCTGCCGGCGAGCGGCGCGCTGGCGCCGATCCGGCGCACGGAACGGCTGCGCTTCTTCGACCGCCGGCAGTGGGTCACGATCGGCCTGGCCGCCACGCTGTTGACGGGAGCGGTCGCGCAAAGCTTCCTGCAGGCGCTGGGCGCCGGCGGCGACGTCGATCACGCGCGCACGATCGCGCTGGTGGTGCTCACCGCCGGGGGTGCGGGCATCACCGCGGGACTCACGCTCTTGCGCACCGTGCCGGCGCGAACGATGGTGGCGGCGACACTCGTCGCGGCAATCGCGCTCGTGCAAACGCCATGGCTCGCGCGAGGGCTCGACCTCGCCCCGCTGACGCTGCGCGACTGGGTGTGGGCCGCGGGCGTGGGGGCTGCCGCGTGGCTCGTGGTGGCGGCGCCGGAGTGGTGGCGCGGGCGCACGCCGCGCGGCGCTGCGTGAGCCGCGTCGCACCGCACTCGGCGGCGCCTACCTCACCCGCGCCGACTGCGCCAACCGCCGCGCGTCGGGGACCACGATGCGGCGGCCGGCGACCTCGATGAGGCCGGCGGCCGTGAGTTCGCGCAGCACCCGCGAGAAATGCTCGGCGGTGAGATTCAATTGCGTCGCGATCTCGCGCTTGGCGGCAGGCAGCGTCCAGGTGAAGCTCGCCTGGCCGTTGGCTTCGCGCAGCAGATACGCGGCGAAGCGGGCGGTGCCACTTCCCGCGGCCTGCCGGTCGAGTTCACCGACGAGTGCGTGCACGCGCCGGCTCAAGCCGGCGATCATCTGTCGCGCGAATTTCGGATTGCCGTCGATCTCCGCGAACACCGCGGCCTTGGGAATGAGGACGACGAGCGCGTCGCTTGCCGCGCGCGCCTGCACGACCGTGGGTCGTTCGAGGAACAGCACCGGCTCGCCGAAGCTATGGCCCGGTCCGGCCATGCCGGTCAGGCGCCGGCCGCCCGAAGGTGTCGTCGCGAAGAGCTTCACGTCGCCGTAGACGACGACGTAGACGCCGCGCGCCGGTTCGCCCTGTTCGAAGAGGACGTCACCGCGGGCGAGGCGGTAGCGCACCGCTTCCGCCGCGAGCCGCTCCACGGCGGCCGGCGCCAAATCGGTGAACAGCGGGAGGCGGGCGAGCAGCGACGCCGTCGGGATATCGCGGCGCCGCGCCGCGCTCATCCGATCACGACGAT
>JADLEZ010000287.1 GCA_020845855.1 Burkholderiales bacterium | reverse complement strand
GTCTTGTGGCCGCCGAGGTGGCGCGCCGCGTCGATCAGGTCGTCGTCAAGATCAAGGTTCGTTGCCACATTCGCCACCTGTGTGTCCGATGTGCGGAACCGCTATTCTACACATACGATTGTGTGAACAATTTTGGACGGGAACAAGCATTGGACACCGCAGGGTCACCCCACGACTCTCGACCTTCTGAGAGGGGAGACCAGTCGGACCTGACGGCCTTCACCCACCGTCCAGGGCCTTCACCCGGCGATCGATGTCGCGCCCGATCTCCGCGATGTTTTCCGCGGGTACGCCGCGCGCCTTCGCGGTCGTCGCGAACGCCGCTACGCCCTTCAACACGCTAGCCAGGATCGATTCGGCCTTCTGAACGTTCCAGCGCATCGCAAGGGCGAGCATCTTGGTGCGGGTCGGCGCGCCGCGCCCGTACTCGAAAGCGAGCGTGTGCTCCCGGCGCTCGCCGACATCGGGCAGCAGGTCGAAGGCCGGGCTCAGCCGATAGCCGCCCCGATCGGTGAGCATCCAGAAGTTCTTCAGGTGATCGTCGGTGTTGCCGAATGCGGCGTTGAACGCCATTTGGCGATAGAGACGGTCCACGTCCTCCTGCGGTGCCGCCGAAACCCGGCGCAACGCCTCGGCAAGCTCGCTATAGCTCTGCGCGTACGCTCCCGGGCGCTCGCGGCAAAGCGTGCGCAACGAGATCATGTGGCGGCGGCCACCCGCTGCCACCGTGTCGAACCGCTCGACGAGCAGCGCGCGGCGTCGGGTCTTGCCCAGCCTGCGCAACTCGTGCGAAGGCACGACGAGACCCGCGCGGGCCGCAAGGTCGAGGCCGACGGCCTCCAACCCGACGACATCGAACCGGCCATCGCGCTTGGCGCTCGGAAGCTTGGCGATCCATTGAAGTTCGCCGTCGCTCACCAGCGCTTTCGGCCGGGCGCCACCAAGGGAGCTGCCGGCCGCGAACAGGAGCCGCAGTCCGTGAGGATCGGCAGCCAGGCCGGCCTCGAACGCGTCGGCAGCCGCCGCCAGCGTGACCAGGTCGATCACACCCGCAGGTTCGCGGGGCACAGGCTGAAGACTTCCGATGGCGAATTGCAGGGCGCCGACAGTCGGACCATGGCGCGCTGCCAGCTCACGCAACAGAAACGGGACACCTTGTTTGCCGCGCGGCAGGCGGCGGTTGCGAACGATGAGCGCGCGCCCCCAGTCGTCCGGCAGCGCGTCGTCGAACACGCCAAGCGGCGGCTCGATGTTCCTGGCTGGGAATCGGCCGCGTCCAAGCGGCAGCGACACCGGGTCGAGCGGGAAGCGCTGGCGATGTTCGAGCCAGGACGGCGCGTACTCGAACTCGCTGCCGAACACGCCCGCATCGTCCGGATCGCTGCATGCCAATTCGCCAACCCTCGCCTGTTCACCGTCCGGCAGCGTGATCCAGACCGCGAGCAGGATCACGCCTGCCTCCGGCTTGCGCGTTGCCGATGCGGCCGCTGCGCCCGTCGCGCGAGGTCGAGCACCGACTCTTTCGGCTCCAATACCGCCGCGAGATCGGCCAGCCGATCCAGCGCCCAGAACGCGTTGGCCCAGTGCTTGATCGCCACGGTCTGCGACCCGCGCTCCATCGCACGCAGCGTGGGCACGGACACTCCGATACGCTGGGAGAAGGTGGCCATGGTCTCGTCGCGCGCGAGACGGGCCAGGCGCAAGCGCTGTCCAAGGAGTGTCAGCTCTGTACCGACACGATCAACAGTAACCATCGTTTCCATTATAGGCCAAATGAGCCCATAACAGTAGGCGAAAGCTATGTTATGCGATTGAGTGCACGACTCCCTCGGTTTGTTGAATTTCGCGACCGTATTCCCAATCCGGTGTCATCCTTCAGCCGAGCGAGGGATCCGCTTTCGCGTCGAATCGCCCAGTTGCGTAAGCAGATCCCTCGTCGCCTTCGCTCCTCGGGATGACACAGTGGGATTCAACGGACTGCCAGCTCCATTCGCGGGGTCGCCGCGGTCCGGAAACGGCGCCGCCCACCTACCTCATCGCGCCGGCACCATGACCAGCCGATCGACGCCCGATTCCGCGCCCCATGCCTCGCCGCTCCTGCCCAGCATTTGGCGGACGTTCGCCTGCGCCTTGGTGGACGGGAAGGAATCGAACTTCTCGCCTATCGGATCGAAGCGCACGATGGCGTTGGTCGTCCAGTCGGTGAGCCAGACCTTGTCGTCGGGATCGACCCACACGCTGTACGCGCGCGCATTGCCGGGGAGCTTCCATTCCTTCCACGCCTTCGCGGCCGGGTCGTACATGCCGACCTGACCGGTGTTCCAATAGCTCACCCAGATGCGCCCCTTCGAATCCGACCAGACGCGGCGCGCGCCCTGGTTCTTCGTCGGCGGCTCGATCACCGCCGCCTCGCCCGTGTCGACGTCGATACGCGCGATGTGGTTGCCCGCGAGCGACGCGTAGTACACGTCGCCCACCGGTGTCGTGGTGATGCCGTACGGTCCACGCCCGCGCGGCGCCTGCCAGACCTTCACGTCGTTGCTCGCGAGGTCGACGCGCCCGTACACGCCGCTCTGGCCGGTAAACCACACCCGCCCCTTGCGGTCGAAGGTGAGCGTGTTGAGATTCGCGTATCCCGCGTCCTGCGGCAGGGGCCATTTGAGGACGGCCTTGGTCACCGGGTCGACGCGCACGATCGCGTTCTGCCCGCTATCGGTGACCCACGCCCCGCCGTCGGGACCCACGATGACGCCGTGCGGCGCCGAGCGCGGGCCGAGGTCCACCTCCTCCACCTTGCCCGTTTTCGGGTCGAGGATGCCGAGCTTGCCCGTCCGCTGCGCCGTGTAATACACCGGCGCCCCCATGCCCGGTGCGGCGGCGACATCGTGCGGAGCCGATCC
>JADLEZ010000286.1 GCA_020845855.1 Burkholderiales bacterium | reverse complement strand
TCGCGGCACCGATGCCGAACAAATCCAGCAGCGTTTTGTCGTAGCGCGGCTCCTCCAGCGCGCAAACCATCGTCGTCGACGCGAGCGCGTGATCGATGACGAAGGACCCGGTCAGCCGCTCGACCAGGTAGCTCACGGGCTGGTGAAAGCGGGCGGCGCGGCCATCCAGGCGATGGCGCTCGAGCCAGCGCACTTTCGCCGCCATGTGGCCGGCATCGACCATGATGCCGGTCTTGCGGCGAACGAGGCCGTGCGGGATGTCGGCAGTCTCGGCGGCCGCCCGGCGATCCATCCATACGAGACAGGGACCGAGCGCACGGCCCGCATCGTCGACGGCGATGCAGCCGTCGAGTTGGCCGCAGATCCCCAATCCACGTACATCGCGGGGACGGATACCGGCCGCCGCCAGCGCTTCGGCAATGGCGGGACCGAGCGCGCGCTCCCATGAGTTCGCGTCCTGCTCGGCCCAACCCGGTTGCGGAAAGCTCGGCGCGTACGCTTGCCTTGCCGCGCCTTTGGGCGCCAGCGCGCCATCGGTCACCACGACCTTCAGGCTCTGCGTGCCGATGTCGACGCCGACGAACACCGCAAGGCTTTAGCTTTAGCTTAGCAGCAGCGCGGGACCTCGCCCGCGTCGCCTTGGCCGTAGCTCTTGAACTGCTCGACGGTCGCGGCAAGCTCCTCGTCGGTCAAAAGGCACGGTTCACCGATTTGCAGCGCGCGCCAGTACTGAGCCGCGAGATTCTCGACTTCGGCCGCGAGCCACATCGCCTTCTTCAACGTCGGTCCGGCGGCGATCATGCCGTGGTTGGCGAGAAGGCAGGCGCTGCGTCCCGCGAGCGCCTCGAGCGCGGCATCGGCGAGCGCTTGCGTGCCGTAGGTCCGGTAGGGCGCGCAGCGGATCGAGTTGCCGCCGGCGGCGACGATCATGTAATGGACCGCCGGAATGTCCTTTCGAAGGCAGGACAACGTCGTGCAGAACATCGAGTGCATGTGCGTGACGGCGCCGATTTCCGGTCGCGTCGCCAGGATGTCGCGGTGAAAGCGCCATTCGCTCGACGGCCGGCGCGTACCCTCGTGCGTGCCGTCGAGCCGCATGAGCACGATGTCGGCGGGCGTCATCTCGTCATAGTCCATGCCCGACGGCGTGATCAGGAATCCTTCGGACACGCGGACGCTGATGTTTCCCGACATGCCCTGGTTCAGGCCGCGGCGGTTCATCTGCTGGCACGACGCGATGATCTCGCGGCGACTATCTTCGTATTTCATCGAAGGCTCCGATTTCAGGCGTGGGAAGGAAATCGCCGCTCGCGCGGGCATTCGATCGGGCCGTCACGGCTCAGGCGTATGCCCGTCAGCGTGCGTTCGGACTTGTTCAGCCGCCAGCAGAGCATCCGCTGCGCCATGGCGAGCGTGTGCGGGGCGTAGGCAGGATCGGTCGCGCGATTGCGCGTCTCGTCGGGATCGTCGGCGAGGTCGAAGAGCAGCGCCGGCAGGCCGCCGCAGTGGACATACTTGAAACGCTGGCCGCGGATCACCGCGATTCCGCAGTCGTCGAAACGCACGCCGAGCTCGCGCTCCGGGCGGTCGCTTCCGGCATCGCGGAAGTCGAGCTCCCAGAACACCTCTTCAGGCCAGTCGCGGGGAGTCGTGCCTTGCAGGAAGGGAGTCAATGAGCGCCCGTCGCATTGCAGCGGCGGCACGGCGTGCAGGTGCTCGAGGATCGTCGGCATGATGTCGATACTGCCGGTGAACTGCTCGACGATGCGTCCGCGGTTTCCGCCCGTGCCGGGCACGCGGATGATCAGCGGAATGTGGAAGGCTTGGTCGAAGAAGGCTTCCTTCCCGAGAATCCAGTGGTCCCACAGCATCTCGGCGTGGTCGGACGTGAAGACGATCAGCGTGTCTTCGTAGCACCCTGCCGCCTTCATCGCCGCGAAGAGGCGCCCGAGGTTGTCGTCGACCTCCGTCATCATGCCGTAGTAGGTGGCGCGCAGTTGCCGCCGCGCGCGCTCGTCCTCGGCTGTGTTCGTGAGGTCATGGCCTTCGCGCTCGCGGAAGTGCCGCCGGTAGTAGCCCGCGTAAGGATGCAGTGCGGCTTCTTCGCGCGGATCGGCGAAGCCGCGGAATGCCGGGACCTGGTCGGCGTCGTACATCTTGTTGTAGGGCTCGCTGGCGGCGAACGGCGGGTGCGGCTGCAGGATGCTGAGGTGGAGAAACCACGGCGCTTTGTGATGGGTCACGTAACGGATGGCGTGGTCGACGACGAAGGCCGTCTCGCTGTCCCCGGAACGAAAGCCCGGCGGCGGGTAGGTGGGACCGCGCGCATCGGCGCCGGGATAGCCGGAGATCGGCGCGCAGGCGGCATCCCGGTTGGCCCAGGCGGGGTAGCCCTTCTCCTCGAGATCGGCGAGCCAGGCGCTGTCACCCTCGCTGCCGGGGACGAGTTGAGTGAAGCCCGGCAGCGTTCCGGCATAGGTCCGGGCGGCCGGGTCGCTCGGGTGACGGCCGCGCGGGTCGAGGCTCGTGTCCGTGTAGCCGATGAGCATGGGATCGTAGCCCTGCCGCCGCATCTCCATCGCGATGTTGGTGAAGCGGGCATCGAGCGGCGTTCCGTTTCGCAGCGAGCGATGGTTCATCGCGTACATGCCCGTCAGCAGGGACGTGCGGCTCGGGCCGCAAGGTGCGCATTGGGTGTAGTGGCTACGAAACAGCACGCCCTCGGCGGCGAGCGCGTCGAGCGTCGGAGTCCGCACCATCGGATGCTTCAGCGTCGAAAGACACTCGGCCCGCCACTGATCGGCGGTGATGAGGAGGACGTTGGGGCGCGTGGTCATGGTGGCTCCGGTGCCTATGTCGGTTTAGCGTCAGAAATAGGGACGTACCCCATTTCCGCGGAAATAGGGTACGTCCCCATTTCTCCAGAAATGGGGTACGTCCCCATTTCTGGGGCGTCAGCCTGCTCCCTCGCGCCTACGAGCGAGAGGTTGGCGGCATGGTGGCAGGCGACGCGATGACCTTCGGCGATCGCGGCGAGCGTCGGCATTTCCGTCCGGCACTTCGCATCGGCGTAGCGGCAGCGCGTATGGAAGCGGCAGCCCGGCGGGGGATTCGAGGGGTCGGGACGCTCGCCCGTCAGCAGCACCGGGTGCAGCCCGGCGTCGGGGTCGGGCACCGGGATCGCCGACATCAAGGCCTCGGTATACGGATGCTTCGGCGTGTAGTAGAGCGCCTGGGTGTCGGCGAGCTCGACGATCTGGCCGAGATACATCACCGCGACGCGGTCGCAGGCGTAGGCGACGGCGGCGAGATCGTGCGCGATGAAGAGGTAAGTGAGCCCGAGGTCGGCCTGCAGCGTCTTCAGCAGGGCGAGGATCTGCGCCTGGATCGACACGTCGAGGGCGGAGATCGGCTCGTCGCAGACGATGAACTCCGGCTGCATGGCGAGCGCGCGGGCGATCGAGATGCGCTGGCGCTGGCCGCCGCTGAAGGCGTGCGGATAGCGGCCGAGGTGCTCGGCATCGAGGCCGCAACGGCGCGCGATGTCGACGACGTGCTGCTCCAGCGCCGCGCCCTTCGCGATGCCCCGGATCAGCAGCGACTCGCCGATGATCTCGCGCACGGTCATGCGCGGGTTCAGCGACGCATACGGGTCCTGGAAGATGAGCTGCATATGCCGCCAGAGGCGGCGCAGGCCGGTGCGGTCGACGGTGCGCATGTCGACGTCGCCGCCGCCGACGCGGGCGCGGACCCGTCCGCCCGTCGGCTCGACCACCCGGAGCACGGCGCGGCCGAGCGTGGTCTTGCCGGAGCCGCTCTCCCCTACCAAGCCCAGCGTTTCCCCTCGGTGGATGTCGAGGTTCACACCGTCCACGGCGCGCACGTAGCCCGTCGTGCGGCCGAAGGTCGCGCCGCTCCTGATCGGGAAATGGACCTCGAGACCCTCGATGCTGATGAGAG
>JADLEZ010000285.1 GCA_020845855.1 Burkholderiales bacterium | reverse complement strand
GCGCCGTATCCATACTTGGGGTTCGGCGCAAGGTCCTGGCCCCAGAACGATTCGATGCGCGAGGCGCGCACACCTGCGTTGTAAGTGCAGAAGCGTTCGTTGGCAAAGGCGAGCCCGTCGTCGATGACGCCGACCACGACGCCGTCGAAGGGCGCCGGCCCCGTAGCCGCCTGGCTCCGGCTCGGCGCGGCCGCATTGGCGTTGCTCGGTTGGCTCGCGGTCTTCTGCCTCGACATGCCGGTGGTGCCCGCGCTCGGGAGCTCGTTCAGATCGAACACCGTTTTCATGTTACGAACGGGAGGCCCAGCCTCGAACCGCCTGACCCGGCGCTTCAGAGGCTCATAGGTCTTGAGCTCCTTGAAGAACGCCTGCTCGACGATGGCCACGCAGAACGTCGCCTGGTCGAGCGGCGCCGGGGGCTTCCTGAACATTTCGGGAAAGGCGAGCCACTGCTTCGTCCTGCCGTCGGAGTCCCACGCGAGCGCCGTGAATTCCGCGACGGTCGTCGTGAGCTCGAGCAGGACCGGCACCGACGCGGGCTTCACGCCGAGAAACGCGCCCTTTACGGCGACGGTGTAGTAGGGGTCGAACAAGGGCGGCTCGGGCTGCGACTCCGGCTCCGCCAACTGCTCCCAGTTTGTGGCCACGTGAGCTCCTCGTGATGTGCGATCGACGAACCCGGGCCGCGCCTACCACTCGGCCTTCGCGAGCAGCCACAGCCACTCGAGCAGCGGCGCTTTTCCCGGCGGCCAGGGTGTGCCCGCCGTGGGATTGATCTCGGAGACCCAGGGCGAGGCGGCCCCGGAGGCCGTCTGGCGCCCGTTGGCGGTGTCGTACTGATCGCGAAAGTCGAAGTCCGACTTGCCGTCGTCTTTCTGGCCTTCGAACAACCACGAGTTGCACGTCGATCCTTCCGCGCGGGCGATGAGGTAGTGCCCGAGCGTAAGGCCCAGCATCTCGCCCGCCGCGCTGTCCAGCGGAAAGTGCACGCCGGCGATCGTTCGATTGATCGCGATCCGGGCCGCCTGCAGCATGAGCTGGTCCCGGACCTGCGCGGGATCCGTGGTCAGCGCGCCCTTCGTGGCCAGCGCCGCGAGCAGGGTGGCCACGACGAACGACTCGGTCGCGTGTCCGCTCGGGAGCGTCCCATGTCCCGGCGTCTGGATCATCGGCTGCACCTGCGGCGAGTAGTCGAGCGGCCGCCAGCCGGCCAGCGCCTGCTTGAATCGCATCTCGCAGACGTTGGCGAGGCGCAGTCCCAGATCGAGCACCTCGAACGTGTAACGCGTGCGAACCGGGTGCAGGTGAACGATCGCGCTCCAGTAGTTCATCGGCGGAGCGAGCTGCGAGAAGATCTCGTTCGCGCGATCCTCGCGCACGTCCGCCCAGCCGTTGACGAACTCGAGCTGCTCCTTGAACGCGGCTTCGCCCGGACGCGACATCTCGGCGAGCCGCGTGGCCGAGCAGGCGGGCTTCCAGAACGCGCCGGGCTCGGTCACGGCCGCGTTCGCTTGCGACGCCACGCGCGCCGGATCGGGAATCCCCATATGCCACAGCGTGGCGCGGAAATCGGGAGCCGCGCTCGAGCCCGCGTTGTAGGTCGTGAAGTGGAGGTTGCTCACGAGCTCGAAGTCGAGCATCGCCGCGCGGCACCACTGCTCCCAACGCGCCATGTTGGCGACGTCGTCGAAGCCGCGCGCGCTGAAGTTGGACTTGGCGCCTTGCCACGACCCGGCGATGCCGTCGCGATTGCGGATCAGCGCATCCGAGAACAGCGTGAAGCCGGGGCTTCCGACCCCGCCAACGCCGCCCACTCCACCAACCCCCCCTACGCCGCCGACTCCCCCTACGCCGCCGACGCCGCCGACCCCACCAACGCCGCCGACTCCACCAACGCCGCCGACCCCACCGACCCCACCAACGCCGCCTTCCGGACCCATTCCGCTCATGCCTATCCCCTTGCTAGCTGACGTTGCGTTGTGCTCCCTCCACGAGAAGCCGGCTAATCGGGCACCCCGGCCGCTCGCAACGTATCCGCCCACAACTTGCCTGTCCAATACCCGGTGCTCGGCGACCGATCGACGAAGCGGGTAATCGTGAACGAAGGCTCGATGGTCAACAGCTCGCCGATGGTGTCGCGCGCGGCATCGTGCTTGCCGAGCTGCCACCTGCTGATCGCAAGCGCGCGCAACGTCGACGCGTGCTTGCGGTTGAGCCGGTAGGAGTGTTCGGCAAGCGCCTCGGCCTGGCCGTAGTCCTTCGCGGCCAACGCGGCCGTCGCCGACAGCGACTCGTAGAAGTAGCGCTGCGGATCGAGCGGCGACAACGCGCGTGCGCGGGCAGTCATCTCCACCGCCTGCGCCGCTTCACCCCGGAACGCATGCATCGTCCCTTTCAGCAGCCAGGCGAGCGCGTCGTTGGGGTTCGCTTCCAGGGCCAGCGTGTATCGCTCGTCGGCGATGTCGAGCCGGCGCAGCAGGTTCGTGTTGATGAAGCCGTCGACGGACAGCGCGAGCGAGCACCGCGGGTCGACATCCAGCGCGCGCTTCGTCCGTTCCAGCGCGAGCCTGGCCTCGGCCTGCGGATCGTCGGTCCATCCCTGCTGCACGCGCAGCACGTGCCACTCCGCAAGCCATGCCTGCGGAACCGCGAGCCGGGGCGCGCGCTCGGTGAGAACATCGAGCATCTGCCGCGCACGCGCGAAGTCGTGCGGCGACAACCGGTGCATCAGGGCAATCGCGCCGATCAGCAGCGTGTAGCTCTCGAGCGTGGGCAGCGCCTGCGTCTGCGCCCGCTCGATCTCGCGCACGCGCACCGCCGACGTCACCTCGGCAACGACGCGGCGCACGGGCTCGTTGTCGCCCGACAGGATGCCGGGTACGCTGCCCTTGAGGTTCATCGACCACACGATGTGGGACGTGTTCGCCTCGGCGAGCTCGACCGCGAAGGTGTAGCCCGAACCCTGCACCCGGTAGCCGCCTGACAGCACGTAGCTCGCGCCGAGCAGGTTGCCGACGTCAGGCAGCGGCGTTCCCCGCCCCCGCAGCGGACTCGTCGACAGGCGGGAAATGACCTTGATCTCCGCCGCGCGGGAGAGCGCGGCGATGATCTCGTCGGCGAGCACTTCGCCCAGCACGTCGTGCGCCGGGTCGTGGTCGCGGGACTGGAACGGTATCACCGCGATCGTCGGCTGCAAGGACGGCGAGAAGCCGGTGCCGGGCGCGATCACGGGACGCGCCCCTACCGGGCCGAGCCGGTACGCGCGTACCGGCTCGCGCACGTGCTTGAGGTAGCCGTCGCCCCGGTCCTCGATCTCGGCGTCGAGCGGGGCCGTGATCTCGTCGCGCAGGCGCGCCGAGACCACGGTCTCGCCGGGTCCGGCGAGCGACGTAAGCCGCGCGGCGATGTTGACGCCGTGGCCGTACAGGTCGCGGCCGTCGGCCAGGAGCTCGGCCACGTGAGCGCCGATGCGCACCAGCATCTCGCGGCCGGCGGACACGCCGTCGTTGGCTTGCGCGCAGACGCCCTGAATGGCGAAAGCGCACGCCACCGCGGGCCGCACGCCGGCAAACTCGAGAAGCATTCCATCTCCAAGGCTCTTGACCAAACGTCCGCCGTGCGCGGGGAGCAGTTCCGTGGAGATCCTCTCCACCAGGCGTTGCCAGCGCCGAACGGCGTCCTCCTCGTCGTCCTGGATCAAGCGGACCGATTCGACCACGTCGACGCACACGATCGTCCGCAAGACGCGGGACGTAAGTGAGTCACCAAGAGCTTGGCCGTTGGTCATGATTCGGGCAACGCGAATAATCGCGTCGCCAATTCTGTGCCATGCATCCTGTCGCCGACAAGCAGGAAATCGACCCCGGAATGGCACAGCAACGCAAATGCGAATCATTAGCGTTCATGAGAGCGCCCTGCGGGTCCGGCGCACAGCGCGCTCCCGCAGCATCCGGTCGCCAGCACGGGGCGGTAAGCTATACCGATGATGAGGTGGGTGGCCATGGCGAGCGCATTGGCGTGGCACTGCGCGGCGGCCGCACCGTCGGCGCTGCCCGCCAGCCCCGAGGCGCTGGCCGCGGCGATGCAGGGACACGCGGTCGTCCTGCTCGGCGAAGTGCACGACAATCCGGCGCAGCACGCGCTGCGCGTCGCGGCGCTGCGCGTGCTGGTGGCGCGGGGCGCGCGTCCGGCGCTCGCCTTCGAGCAGTTCGACCGCGAGCGCCAGGACGCGATCGACCGCGCCCGGCGCGACCGGCCGCGCGACGTGGACTACCTCATCGCGCAAGCGCAGGGCGCGCCCGGCTGGCAGTGGGAGCTGTACAAGCCGTTCATTGCGCTCGCGCTGGAGTACGACCTGCCGATCGTCGCCGCCAACCTGTCGCGCGCGGAGGCGATGAAGCTCGCGCGCGCGCCGCAGTCCGACCAACGGCCCCCGCTGCCCGCGGGCTTCCTGCGCGTGCACGAGGACGCCATCGCCGCGGGCCACTGCAACCTGCTGCCCGCGGATGCGCTGCCCGGAATGGCGCGCGCGCAGATCGCGCGCGACCGCGCGCTTGCGCAAGCCATCGCCCCGTTCGCCGACCGCGGCGTGGTGCTGCTCACCGGCAACGGCCATGCGCGCACCGACGTCGGCGTTGCGCACTGGCTTCCCGCCGACGTGCGCGCCAAGGCGATCAGCATCGCGCTGCTCGAGCGCGGCGGCGCGTCCGACGAGCCGCCGTCCGCGTTCGACACCTACATTCTCACTGATGCCCAGCCGCGGCCAGATCCGTGCGCGGAGTTGCGCAAGCGCTTCAAGCCCGGGTCGTAAGCGTTCCGTGCCGCTGCCGATCGAAGACTACGGACTCATCGGTAACCTGCGCACGGCGGCGCTGGTGGGCAGGAACGGCTCCATCGATTGGCTGTGCGCGCCGCGGTTCGACGACGCGGCCTGCTTTTGCGCGCTCCTCGGCGGCGAGCACAACGGGCGCTGGCTGATCGCGCCCGAGCGGGCGCTGCGGCGCACGGCGCGGCGCTATCGCGGCGACTCGCTGGTGCTGGAGACGACGTTCACGACGGCGAGCGGGTCGGCGCGTGTGGTCGACTTCATGCCGCCGTACGGCGAGCGCACCGACGTCGTGCGCATCGTCGAGGGCGTGCGCGGGCGCGTGGCCATGCGCATGGAGCTCGTGCTGCGCTTCGGCTACGGCAACATTATCCCGTGGGTCCGCCGCGCCGAGGGTGGATTGCTCGCGACCGCGGGGCCGCTGTCGGCGCACATCCGCAGCCAGGTCGCCACTCACGGCAAGGACTTCCGCACGGTGGCGCGGTTCGTCGTCGCGGCCGGGCAGCGGCTGCCGTTCGTGATCACGTTCTTTCCTTCGCACCTGCCGATGCCGTTGCCGGTCGATCCGTACGCGGCGCAGGAAGCCACGCTGCGCTTCTGGGACCGCTGGTGCTCGCAATGCACGGTCGCGGGTCCCTGGCGCGGCCTCGTGATGCGCTCACTGATCACCCTCAAGGGCCTGACGCACGCGCCGACCGGGGGGATGGTCGCGGCGGCGACCACCTCGCTGCCCGAGCGTGCCGGCGGCGACCGCAACTGGGACTATCGCTACTGCTGGGTGCGCGATTCGACGTTCACGCTGTACGCGCTGTTGCTCGCCGGCTATCGCGACGAGGCCGCGGCGTGGCGCGGCTGGCTGTTGCGCGCCGCGGCCGGCCATCCGGGCGACCTCAAGATTCTGTACGCCGTGGACGGCAGCCGGGTGAGCTGGGAGTACGAGCTGCCGTGGCTTTCAGGCTACGCGAGGTCGAAGCCGGTGCGCGTCGGCAACGCCGCTTCGGACCAGGTGCAGATCGACGTGTACGGCGAGCTCGTCGACACGCTGTGCCTCTCGCGCACGGCCGGACTCGAAGGCGCCGCCGACGCGTGGCGCTTCCAGGTGACGCTCCTCGAGTACCTGGAAAAGGCGTGGGACCAGCCGGATCACGGTATCTGGGAGACGCGCGGCGACAAGCGCCACTTCACCCACTCCAAGGTGATGGCGTGGGTCGCGTTCGACCGCGCGCTCGAGGACATGACCAAACACGGCCTGCCCGGCCCCGCCGCGCGCTGGCGCAAGCTGCGCGCGCACATCCACGCGGACATCTGCCGAAAGGGGTACGACCCCTCCCGCAAATGCTTCGTGCAGTATTACGGCGGCAAGGAAGTGGATGCGAGCCTGCTGCTGATCCCCCAGGTAGGGTTCCTTCCCGCGCGCGACCCGCGCGTGCGCGGCACCATCGCCGCGATCGAGCAGGATCTCGTCGTCGACGGCCTCGTTCTGCGCTACCGGACGCTGCCGGGGCGCGAGCGCGCGCCGCCGCACGAAGGCACGTTCCTGCCCTGCTCGTTCTGGCTGGCCGATGCGCTGGTGCTCTCCGGGCGCAAGGCCGAGGCGACGCGCCTCTTCGAGCGGCTCGCGGCACTTGCCAACGACGTCGGCCTGCTGGCGGAGGAGTACGAGCCCCGGCGCAAGCGCATGCTCGGCAACTTCCCGCAGGCGCTGTCGCACATGGCGCTCGTGAACACCGCGCTCAATCTCACGCGCGACGCGGGGCCCGCCGCGCATCGCAGCCGGCAATCCAAGGCGCGCGGTCGGGCATAATCGTTCGGGTATGGAATCGATCTACTACGTGATGTGCTGGGCGTGCCACCGCAAGTGTCGGCACTGCTACGAGGAGCGCTTCCGCCCCTACGTGCGCGGCGAGCTCGAGTCCGTGGTGGCGGAAGCCGAGCGTAACTTCCCGCGCATCGTCGCCAACCTGCCCGCGCGTCTGACGTATCTCGATCGGGACGATCCGCGGCCCGACGGCACGCTCGCCGAGAAGACGGGTCGCGTGATCCTGTCCGGCGGCGAATCGCTGCTCGACCCCGTGCGCGAGCGGGTGACGTACCGCGTGGTGGAAGCGCTGCGCGACAAGTACCGCGCGCAAGGCGGGGTCAAGGTCGTGATCCAGACCACCGGCGACATCCTGACCGATGGGATCGTCGATGACCTTCTCGCGCGCGGGGTGTGGATGATCTCGGTGGCGAGTGTGGATGACTTTCACGTCGGCCTCGAAGGCCCGGCGAAGCAGAAAGCATTCATGGATAGGCTGTCCACCCTCTTCGAGCGGCATGGCGTAAGGCGCTCGGGGCTGTCCGCGACCACTCGCAACTGGCACGAGGAGGAGGGTCCGCTGTACAGCTTCTTCGGCGCCACGCCCGATTCGTGGATCGGCAAGCTGTGGCCGCGCGGACGCGCGTGGCGCAACGGGCTGTCGAAAGCGACACTCGAGGACAACTTCTGCAACAGGTGGTCGGGGGGGCTCAACTTTCTTAAGCACCAGTGGAACGGCTCGGAAGTGTCGATCGAGCCGGACGGCGCGGTGTATCCGTGCTGCATCAAGACCAAGCTCCCGATCGGCAGCCTGCTCGAGGACAACCTGATCGACATCCTGGACTCGCTTGCCGGTGTTGCCGCGTACGAGGCGATCGACGCGGGGCGCCCGGAGCGCATGGGCCTCGCGCACGGCTGGAGCGAAGCGCGGTTCCTCGCCCAGTCGCGCACGATCACGCCGACAGGCGCGCCGTACCAGAACCTGTGCATCGGCTGCGACCGCTTCCACGACGAGGTGCTCGGCCCGGTGCTCGAAGAAGCGCGAGAGCGCCGCCGCCGCGCGCGCGAGCCGTTGAGCCTTCAGGAGTAGGCGTGCTGCGTCGCCTGCTTGCGGTCGTCGCGATCGCCTCGCTCGCCGGTGCCGCGCTCGCGCAGGACGCGGCGTGGAACGACATCGTCGCCAAAGCGAAGGGGCAGACGGTCAACTTCAACGCGTGGGGCGGCGACGAGAAGACCAACGCGTTCCTGCAGTGGGTCGACGGGCAGGTGCGCCGGCGCTACGGCGTCACGGTCCATCACGTCAAGCTCAAGGACACCGCGGAAGCGGTCACGCGCGTGGTGGCCGAGAAGGCGGCCGGCCGCGACACCGGCGGCACGGTCGACTTGATTTGGATCAACGGCCCCAACTTCCTCGCGCTGAAGCAGCAGGGGCTGCTGTACGGGCCGTTCACGCAGCGGTTGCCGGCGTACGCCAAGGTCGACGTCACCGGCATCCGGTCCAACGTCGTCGACTTCACCATTCCGGTCGACGGCATGGAGTCGCCGTGGCGGCGCGCGCAGATCGTGTTTGTCTACGACGGCAAGCGGGTGCGCGAGCCGCCGCGTTCCGTACCCGAGCTCCTCGCGTACGCGCAGAAGAACCCTGGCCGGCTCACCCATCCTTCGGTGCGCAACTTCTTGGGCTCGACCTTCCTGAAGCAGGCGCTGTACGAGTTGGCGCCCGACCCTTCGGTGCTGCAGAAGCCCGCGACCGATGAGAGCTTCGCCGCCGTCACCGCGCCCTTGTGGGCGTGGTACGACCGGCTGCGGCCCGCGCTGTGGCGCAAGGGCGAGCAGTTTCCGGACAACGGCCCCGCGCAGCGCCAGCTCCTGAACGACGGCGAGATCGACGTCATGATCTCGTTCAATCCGGCCGAGGCGGCGGTGTCGATCGACGCGGGGCTCTTGCCCGACTCGGTGCGCACGGTCGTGTTCACCCGCGGCACCATCGGCAACACGAGCTTCGTCGCGATTCCCTACAACGCGGCGAACAAGGAGGGCGCGATGGTCGTGGCCGACTTCCTGCTCGAGCCCGCCACGCAGGCGCACGCGCAGGACATCCGGCAAATGGGCAACTTCTCCGTGCTCGACTTCGGCAAGCTCACGCCGGCGGAGCGCAAGCGCTTCGCGGATCTCCCGAAGTCGCCGGCGCTGCCCACCAACGCGGAGCTCGGCGCGACGCTGCTCGAGCCGCATCCGTCGTGGATGACGCGCCTCGCGAGCGAATGGGAGAAGCGGTACACCCGATAGGCGGGCGCGGCGCGCTGCGGTTGGCGCCCGCGCTCACCGTCGCGGCGTTCCTGCTGCCGATCGGCGCGGGGCTCGCCGGCACGCTGCTGCCCGCGTTCGGCTACCTGCCGGCCATCGGCGGTCACGCGCTGTCGCTCGAGCCGTGGCAGCGGCTGTTCGCGTATGCCGGGTTCGCGAAGAGCCTCGCGGTCACGATCGCCGTGGGCCTTGCGACGTCCGTGCTCGCGCTCCTGTTGGCGCTCGGCTTTTGCGCGTGGGCGTACGGGCGGCCGGCGTGGCAGCGCGCCGGGCGCGCGCTCGCGCCGATCCTTGCCACCCCGCACTCCGCGCTCGCCATCGGGCTTGCCTTCGTGATCGCGCCGTCCGGCTGGATCGCGCGCGCGATCTCGCCATGGCTCACCGGTTGGACGCTGCCGCCCGATGTGGCCACCGTCGGCGACCCGCGCGGCCTGGCGCTCATGCTCGCGCTCCTGGTGAAGGAGGTGCCGTATCTCGTGCTCATGATCGCCGGTGCGTTGCACCAGGTGCCCGTGCGCGCGCACCTCGACACCGCGCGCGCCCTCGGCTACCGGCGGGAGACGGCGTGGCTCAAGGTGATCCTGCCGCAGGTGTACCCGCAGATCCGGCTGCCGCTGTTCGCGGTGCTCGCGTTCTCGCTGTCGGTGGTCGACGTGGCGATGATCGTCGGGCCCTCCAACCCACCCACACTCGCGGTGCTGGCGGTGCGCTGGTTCACCGACGCCGACGTGAGCTTCTACTTTCCGGCGGCGGCGGCGGCAACACTGCTCCTGCTGCTGGTCGCCGCCGCCATCGGCGCGTGCTTCGTCCTCGAGCGCGTGGCCATCGCCGCGGGTGCGGCGTGGATAGCGCGCGGCGGCCGCGGCGGCGCGACGGCGGCGCTCGCGCGTGCGTGCGCCTTCGCGTGCGGCGTGCTCGTGGTGCTCGCGTTCGTGGCGCTCCTAGGCATGGCGTTGTGGTCGTTCGCCGCGCAGTGGCGCTATCCCGAGGCGTGGCCGCAGGTGTACTCGACCGCCAACTGGATGCGGCGGCTCACCGGGCTCGCGGGTCCGGCCGCAGTCACGCTGGCGGTCGCGGTGCTGTCCACGCTCGTCGCGCTTGCGCTGGCCGTCGCGTGCCTCGAGAACGAGCAGCGCGGTGCGCGACAGGCGGGCACGGGAGCGTTGTGGGTGCTCTACCTCCCGCTCCTCGTTCCGCAGGTCGCGTTCCTGTTCGGCGCGCAGGTGCTCCTGGTACGTCTGCGGCTGGACGGCACGCTGGCGGCGGTGGCGTGGGCGCACCTCGTGTTCGTGCTGCCTTACCTGTTCCTGTCGCTTGCCGATCCCTGGCGCGCGCTCGATCAACGCTACGCGCGCAGCGCCGCGGGTCTCGGTGCGTCCCCGCTGCGCGTGCTCGCGACGGTCAAGCTGCCGATCCTGTTGCCGGCGGTGCTCATCGCCTGCGCGGTCGCGTTCGCGGTAAGCGTCGGGCAATACCTGCCCACCGTGTTCGCGGGCAATGGCCGCGTGGCGACCCTCACCACGGAGGCCGTCACGCTCGCGTCCGGCGCCGACCGCCGCGTCATCGCCGCCTACGCGGTGGCGCAGGCGGCGCTGCCGCTCGCCGCGTACGCGGCGGCCGTGCTGCTGCCGGCGCTCGTGTTCCGGCAGCGGCGCGGGATGCGCCGATGAGGCCGCTGCTGCTGCGCGACGTGCGCATCGCGCTCGGCGGCCGGACCTTGATCGACAACTTGAGCATCGACGTTGCGCCGGGCGCGTGCGTGACGGTGATGGGGCCGTCGGGGTCCGGCAAGTCGACCCTGCTCGCGTATGTCGCGGGCACGCTCGACCCCGCGTTCCGCGCGTCGGGCAGCGTACGCATCGGCGAGCGCGAGCTGACAGCGCTGGCACCGGAGGCGCGGCGGCTCGGAATCCTGTTCCAGGACGACCTTCTGTTTCCGCACCTGTCCGTGGGCGGCAACCTCGCGTTCGCGCTCGCGCCGCACGTGCGCGACCGGGCGCAGCGCCGCCGCCGCATCGACGATGCGCTCGCGGAAGCGGACCTTGCGGGCTTTGCCGACCGCGATCCCGTGACGCTGTCGGGGGGGCAGCGCGCCCGCGTCGCGCTGATGCGCACGCTGCTGTCGGAACCCGAGGGCCTGTTGCTCGACGAGCCCTTCAACAAGCTCGACGCCGCGCTGCGCCACGGCATCCGCCGCTTCGTCCTCGATCACGCCGCGCGCCGCGGCCTGCCCATGCTGCTGGTGACCCACGACGCCGGCGATGCGGACGCTGCCGGAGGCCGAGTCATCCAATTCGGCAGAAAGTAGGGTCAGACCCTATTCAAGGGATCCGGCCGCTCTGTAGGACTCACCGCTCCGCTTCCCTGGGACGGCGTGTAGGATGAATCCGACAAGGCTTTCCGGCGCGCGCCGATGCGGCGCCCTGCCTGCTTTGCCTAGCATGGCGGCACGCGAAGGACGAAAGCGAGGCGAGGCATGCATGGCGAGCCCCCGGCAGCGTGAGGTGGAAACCACCACGGTGCGACCGATGAACGGCGTGGCCCTGCTCGGCGAAAGCTCCACCCCTTACTCCGCGACCGCCATGATTCGAATTCTCATCGCCGACGATCATGCGATCGTGCGCGCGGGATTGAAGCAGTTCATCGCCGACCAGCCCGACATGCAGGTCGCGGGCGAGGCCGCGACCGGCAGCGAGTGCATCGCCCTGGTGCGCGCGGCGCCGTTCGATGTCGTGCTGCTCGACATCTCGATGCCCGACAAGAACGGCATCGACACGCTGAAGACGCTGAAGCAGATCCGGCCGGACCTGCCGATTCTCATGCTTTCGGGGTATGCCGAGGATCAGTACGCGGTGAACCTGTTGCGCGCGGGCGCCGCGGGGTACCTCAACAAGGAAGCCGCGTCGACGCAACTGGTCGGCGCGGTGCGCACGGTGGTGCATGGGCGCAAGTTCGTGAGTCCGGCGCTGGCGCAGATCCTGGCCGACGGGATTACCGGCGACGCCGACCAGCCGCTGCACGGCGAGTTGTCGCAGCGCGAGTTTCAGATCTTCTGCAAGATCGCCGCTGGCGCCGCGGTCTCCCGGATCGCCGACGAGCTGCACCTGTCGGTCAAGACCGTGAGCACCTACCGCACCCGCGTGCTGGAAAAGATGGGCATGAAGTCCAACGCCGACCTCACCTATTACGCCATCAAGAACGGACTCATCGATTGATGGCGTCAATGTCGGACAAACGCGGACAGTCAGCGCCGGTGGCACCTGCTAAGGTCTGCCGCCGCGTTCCCCGAAACAGCGGCCTTCTTCCCTCGAGCGGTCGCAGCGAGCACATGGCCAACCTTCTATCCTCGACAACGCATGCGTCGATGCCCGATGTCCTTGCCGGCGACGGCAAGCTGCGGGTGGTGATCGTGGAGGATTCGCCGTTGATCCGGGCGCGCCTGGCCGAATCCCTGCGCGAGATTCCGAACGTGGAGATCGTGGACCAGGTGGAGACGGAAGCGGCGGCGCTGGCGGTGATGCGCGAAGGCGGCTGGGACGCGGCGGTGCTCGACCTGCAGTTGAAGCAGGGCACGGGCCTCGGGCTCCTCAAGGCACTCGCGCAGGGTGCGCGTCCGCCGCGCACCAAGATCATCGTCTTCACCAACTATGCGTTTCCGCAGTACCGCGACCGCAGCATGGCGCTCGGAGCGGACTACTTTTTCGACAAGGCGCGCGAGTTTCACCGCGTGCGCGAAGTGCTGCTGATGCTCGCCGGAGGCGGCTCCACGGCGACCCATTGATGCCCATCGAACCTAAGGAGCGACTATGAAAGCCTTGCTGATCGCCCTCGTCGGCCTGTCAGTTCCGTGGCTGTCGGCTTGCAACACGGTCGAAGGCGCGGGCAAGGACGTGAAAGCCGCCGGCCAGGCTATCGAGAACACCGCCAAGCAGGCGAAGCCCAAGTAGGCGCAACGCCAGTGCGGCGCCGCCGGATTCCCATCGACCTACACCTTCCAACACGCCAGGCGATCACCATGACACTCGTCGACGAAATCAAGCTCTTGCTGCAAGCTCCCACCATGAACGCCCGCGACGTGCGCACGCTGCTGCAGGTTGACCACGAAGAGGCGCTCAAGATCGCGCGCGACATGTACGAATCCGAGAGCGGGGAGGAGCGCCGCGCGCTGTTGCGCCAGCTCAAGCCCGCGCTGGTCGTCCACTTCCGGGCGCAGGAGAAGGAGATCTACGACGCGTTGCTCAAGTTCAAGGACGAGGGCCTGCAGAGCATCGCCTACGAAGGCTACGTCGAGCACGGCGTGGTCGACGATCTGCTCGAGAAGCTCCTGAAGTCTCGCAAGACGGAGACGGACGAGTGGAAGGCGCACGCCAAGGTCCTGCTCGACTTCCTCGAGCGCCACCTCGACAATGAGGCGCGCGTCTACACCGCGCTCGAGGAGCACTTCGACGACGACGAGCGCGAACTGCTGGGCCGCCGCTTCACGGCCGCGAAGGCGCGCCTGACCATGAAGCTGAAGGCCGCGTGACGGCGCGCAGCGCGCCTTAGGCCATGGCGGGCGTCGGCTCGGGCAGCTTCTCGGGTGCCCTGCCGAGCGGGATATTGACCTCGATCATGGTCCCGCCTTCGGGCCGGCGCGCGATCGCGAAATCCCCGCGCAGCGCGCGCACTCGCTGGCGCATGCCGACGATGCCGTGCGACAGGAGGTTGAACTGCGCGTCGTCGGGGATGCCCACGCCGTCGTCCTCGATCAGGAGCGTCACCATGTCCTCGGCCACGCCGAGATCGACGCTTACGTTCTTCGCGCGTGCGTACTTCAGAATGTTGGTGAGCGCTTCCTGCAGGATGCGGTAGAGCGCGATCGAGATCTGCGGGGAGATAGTGCTGTCGTCGCTGGGGGTCGCCACCTCGCACGCGAGCCCGGCGCGGTCGCAAATCTCGTGCACCTGCCACTCGACGGCAGCCGAGAGGCCCAGGTTGTCGAGCAGGGTCGGCCGCAACTCCTCGATAATGCGGCGCTTGATCTGTACGCCGTCGTCCAGCGCCTGGAGTGCGCGCTCGAGCTTGGCGGACGCCTCCGCGTCTTTTCTGCGCACGCGCTCCTCGACCCACGCCACGTCCATCTTGGCGCTGACGAGGATGCCACCCAGCTCGTCGTGGATGTCGCGGGCGAGCTTCGATCTTTCGTCCTCGCGCACCTTCTGCAGGTGGCTCGACAGCTCCGAGAGCTCCGCCGTGCGCTCTTCGACCTCGTGCTCGAGGCGGCGGGCGTCGTCCTCGGCGTTGCGGCGATGCCTCTCGCGCTGTTGCGCATCGCGGCGCACGAGATACCACACGACCAGCAGGAGGGACACGGTGAACAGCGTCATCGTCTGCATGCCGATGCGGGTGAAGCTTACGTCCGCCGACCAGCGCTGGGCCGCTTCGTCGAGCTGCTTGCGCTGCTGCTCCGTCATGTTGTCGACCTCGGCGCGGATGTCGACCATCGTCCGGCGTCCGATGCCGGTGTCGATCAGCGCCTGCGCGGCTTGCGCGCCGTTCTTGCGGTGCAGGGCGAGGGTGGCTTCGAGCTCGGAGAGCTTCTTGCCGACGAGGTTGTTGAGCCGGCCGAGCGCATCGCGCTGCGCCGGCGTGCCGTTGACGACCAGCATTTCGCGCAGATGGTTGAAGGCGCCGTCCACCTTGGGCAGCGCCGATGTGTACGGCGCGAGGTACTCGTCCTTGCCCGTAAGGAGGTAGCCGCGCTGGCTCGATTCCGCGTCGACGATGAGCGCGAGAGCCTCGTGCAGCGCCGACTGCATTTCCAGCGCGGCGGCGACTTGCCGGTTGGCCTGCTCCAGGCGACGGTAGCCGAGCTCGGCGTACACCGCGATCGCGAGCGAGGCGATGATGCCCAATACCAGCGGCAGCAAGATCTTGCGGGGAAGGACCAATTTCATGGGCCGGCGGAAGGACCGTTCAGAAGGACTATATACCCAAGGCGGACCCACGCCCGCAGCGGTGTCAGCGAGTGTCCTACGAGCGGACGACGGAAAAATGTCTTGGCAAGCCGCCCATGGGTGCCCACAATGGGACCCTGGGCCGCGCATGCCGCGGCTCTCTCTCCCCTCCGCTCCGTGGGACAAAGGAGCGGGCTTGGACGCCGCGGCAACGCGGCGTCTTTTTTGGTGTGCGGAGTGGGCGCGGGACTAAGCCGCGGAGTCGGCTTGCGTTCGTTCGATGCGCCGCGCGTCGCGGGCGCCCGCCTTGGGCTTCCGAACCTCGCTGCCCGTAGGACAAGGATGACGAGGGAACGCGTGCGGCGCCGATCGTGCGGACGCGGCCGCGCACGCACACTGGCCTCTCCGGCTCGTGGCCGGCGGTTCTGTATCGAAAGCGGAGGGGGTCATGAGTAGCGGCAAGCAAGGCGGGCAAGGTCGGCAAGACGATCCATCGCAAGCCGGGAAGCCGGCTCGGCTGGTTCCAGTCGGCGGCGAGCCGAAAGCGCGGGAGCTGCCTGACCGTCGCGAGCGCGGCTTCCGCGAGGCGCAGGTGCGCCTCGAGCGTTGCGGCTGACGCGGATTTCGCTACCGTCTTGCAGGCGGCCCGCGCAAGCGGGCGCGCTTTGCTGTTGCGCTTAGAATGCGGTCGATGAAAGGAATGATCGCGTTGCTCGCGCTGCTGGCTGCGGCATGCGCCACACCCGGGCCGTCGGCGACCGCGCAAAAGGTGGTCGAGGGTGACCCTGCGGTCCTCAACCGCGACTGCAAGCTCCTCGGCACCGTCAACGGGCGGAGCATGCTCGGCGGCTCCGACGAGGCGCGCCTGGCCGCGGCGGTCAACGACGCGCGCGAGAGGGCTGCGGCGCTCGGGGCGACGCACATCGTGTTCCTGCAGACCGACAACAAGGGCATCCTGGGCAGCGGCAACGCCTCCGGTCGCGCCTACCGCTGCGGCAAGCCCGCCGGGTCTTGACGAGCGCCCCCAGCCGGCGCAGGATGGGCATTCCCCTCGCCGAAAGGAGCCTCCCATGAAGATTCTTCCCGCGCTGGCCTGCGCCGCCATTCTCGCGAGCACGCCGGCGTTCGCCTGCGACGACATGAGGGCGGGCGGCGACGGCGGTGACGGTGGCGCTTACCAGGCGTCGAAGGCGCCCGAAGCCACTGTGGCCGCAGCCGAAAAGCAGGCGCCGCTCACCGTCACCACCAAGAAGCAGCCGGTCAAGAAGGCGGCGACGGGCAAGCCGCTGCCGTCGAACAGCGTGTCGATGGCGCGTACCAACCAGTAAGCGCTCGCAGTGTCCGCAAAAGGCCCGCCGTGTGCGGGCCTTTTTGCTTCGTGCGCAAAAGCCCCGAATTCAGGACTCTAATTTCTAATGTACCGTGGTGGCGGATGGCGCCGCCACCAAATAGACGCGCGTTCTAGTAGCTCTAGCAAATGGCAATGTGGCGGGAGTGAGCGGGCCGCCCGCCATGCTCACGCCGAACCGCCGCCGGGATGCGCCTTCAGCCACTGCCGCCCGACAGTCGTCAGACGATAGCGTTGCTTGCTGCTGCGGGGGGTGTTGGGCAGCGTCATCTCGATCAGGCCGGCAGCCATGGCGGCTTGCTGGTATCGAACGCGGAAGTGCTTTTCGTCCTTCAGCCCAAGCAGTGCCATGATCTGCTCCCGGCTCATCTCACCTCGCAGCACGCCCAGCAGTCGCGCGACTTCGGGGGTGACTTCGGGGGTGACTTCGGGGGCGACTTCGGGGGTGACTTCGGGGGTGGCTTTCCTGCTGTCAGGCCTCGCGATCACGGCCTTGAACTGATTGCCCGTCACCTCGTTCTCGAACCGGATGTTCGGCCATTCGCCCAAGGCACGGGGAATGCCCGAGCCCAAGCCGCGATGCGGCAGGATATGCGTGGCGTGCTCGGTTAGGGTGGGGTTGCGCCGGTTGGTGACGCCGTGCCGGATGTCTTCGATGTTCAGACTGTCGGGCAGGTGCCCGGGACTGATGATCTCGATGCGGTCGGCGAAGACCATGATGCGGATGGACGCGCTGGTGAAGTAGTCGCGATGGATGAAAGCGTTGACCAGCAACTCCACGATGGCCGCTTCCGGAACTTCCAACTGGCCGATGCGCGTCCGGCCTGCACGTGGTGCAGGCTGCGCTTGATGAAGGCCAGACTGCGCTGATACTGCTCCAGCAAGACGCCGTCGATGTCCTCGCTGTCCAGATAGCGGTTGTCGTGCAGTACCGTGCCGGGGAAGGCCACGGCCTTAACCATGAACGCGGGCCGGTAACGCTGTGGGCGTTTGCCGAACAGCAGCAGGCCCGCGAGGTTCAGTTCCTGCCCATCGCCCAAACCAATGTTCTGCAACACCTGCGACAAGGGCTGACCGGAGGCTTGGGGTGACTGGCCGTAGCGCCGGGTGAAGTAGTCGTCGAACGCTTTCTCGTCGAGATCGGCGGCGGAGGTGCGTTCCACCGGAATCACATCGGCGTAGATCAATCCGGAACGCTGGAACAGGCGCTGGATTTCCTCCCTTGCGGTGACGTGGCGCTTGTCCGAACCGTTCTTGACCCAGATGCGGCCTTGATTGTCCAGGTAAGGCTTGCTCAGGCCGTCAGGCACGGTGACGGCGATCACGATGCCTTGTGCGGTCTGGATGTTCTCGGTAGTCGGGTGAATCGGCGGGCGAACATTCTGCGATGCGGCATTCGACATCAACTGATTCAAGCCGCGCACGTTGGCAGCGTCCAGCCCGACCACACTACCGTTGTCCTCCACGCCCAGCAGCAACAGGCCGCCACCGCTGTTGGCGAACGCGACGAGTTCCGCTGCGATGCTGTCGGCATTGGTTTCATCGTGCTTGAACTGATGGCGGCTGTCTTCGCCGCGCGCGATGACTTCAAGGAGTTCGGCCTCGTTCATACTCCGAATCTCCTCGCCAGTTCATCCACTCTCATATACCTGTGATCCTAGCCCGGAAAATTCCGGCAACCCTACGGAGTAGAAAATGCCCGCGCCGCAGAAAAGCACCACGCGCCCATCCTCGTGCGCCTGCAGCAGGCGTTCGGGAACATCGGGGCCGTGGCGGACGAACTGCATTCAATCGTCTCCGGCGCTCTCTTGTGCCGGTGCGGCCACCAGCAGCGCCTGCAACCGCCCCAAGGCCTGCGCCACGATCTGGCCCTGTGCGCCGATGCTGGCAATGATCTCGCCCGGGGTGCGTTCATCCACCACGGCGACGGCGTTCGGATTGACCGCCTTCAGGTCGAACACTGCTGCATCGATGGCGGCGGCTTCGGCTTCCAGATCGCGTGCAGACTTTTCCCGTTCGCGGATATCCGCTTCCAGCACCTCGATCTTCTGGTCGTCTGCCTTCTCCTTCTTCAGTCGCTTCAGGTCTTCCTTCAGGTCAACTACGGCGGCCTTGATGCCTGCTGCCTTGTCCTGCAAGGGCTGCATGGCCTCGCGCGCCTTGGCGCGCCGCGCGGCGAAATCCACCGTCCAGGAGTAGCGGCTGTCGCCGCGCGTGGGCAGCAACCGGACATAGCTGGGGAAGGGGTGGCCCGCGTTGGCTTTATCGGCTTGCCAATCGGCCGTTAGGATGGCGGGCAAGGCCTCATCACCCAGCACTTCGCCGTCCTTGCCAAAGCCGAAGTGCGCCAGCGTCAGTGGCGTTTTCTTGCCCACCTTCACCCACGAGAGGTCGTAGTACCAGATGCGCTCGGTCTTCTTGCCCTTGGTGAAGAACAGCAGGTTGGTCTTCACGCCCGCGCCCGCCGTGGAAAACACGCCGCCGGGCAAGCTGACGATGGCCCACAGATCGCATTCATCGGTGAGCTTGCGCTTGGTTTCGACAAAGGCGCTTTCGTTGGTGCGGAACAGCAAGCCCTCGTCCAGCACGATGGCGCAGGTGCCGCCGGGCGCTAGCTCCGCAAGAATGTCCTGCACGAACAGCACCTGCGTGGCGCTGGTCTCGAAGGCGAAGTTCCTCTGTGCATCCTTGCCTTCCTTGCCGCCAAACGGCGGGTTGGTCAGGATCACATCGAACTGGGCGGGCGCGTGGTCGAACAGCGCGGCGTAGGTGGCGCGGCGCGTGAGCGAATTGCCGTGCCACAGGTTCGGCTGGTCGATGCCGTGCAGCACCAGATTCGCCAGCGCGATGGGGAACACCAGGTTTTCCTTCTCGCGCCCGAAGAAGGTGTCGTGTTTCAGCTTCTCGATGTCGGTACTTGCCGCCGCGCTGCCCAGCTTGCGCGCGATGTGCTCGTAGGCCACGGCGAGAAAGCCCCCGGTGCCGCAGCACGGGTCGTACACCGCCTGGCCCAGGGACGGATTCACCGTGTGCACCATCGCGCGGATCACCTCGCGCGGGGTGAAGAACTGACCGCCGTCGGAGTTCTTCTCGCCCATCTTCAACAGCAGGTCTTCGTACACCTGCGACAAGGTGAAAAAATGCGTGTCGTCGATGGCGTCGATATTGATTTCGTGGACGCGGTCGAAGATGTCGCGCAGGTTCGCCTCGTCATCCACGCGCACGCGCTCCACCGCCGTCATGATGCGGCCGATGATGCGCTGCTTCGGGCTCGCTGTCGGATTGGGCAGATTGGTGCGCGGGTCAACGTCCAGCGCGTGCAGGTGCGGCAACAGTTCCTTGTTGATGAAGTCGAACAGCCTGCCGTCGCCGGCGGCAAACAAATCCTGCCGCTTCCAGCCTTGCACCTTGCCGCCCGATGTCTTCGGGTGATCCGCTTTGTCTGACCAAGGCGCGGCCCAATCTTGCCAGCGGAAGGGGCTGCGCAGCGCTGGCGAAAAATCCGCGCCCAACACCTCGGCCTGTTCGGCGTCGCGCGCTTCCTGCGCGTCGAGGATGCGCAGGAACAGAATCCACGTCAGCTCCGGCACATACTGCAAGGCGCTGGCGCAGTTGGAGCGGCGCATCACGTCGCAGATGCTTTTGACGAAGGCCGACAGCGATTGCGTGGAGGCGATGGCCTTGGGTTG
>JADLEZ010000284.1 GCA_020845855.1 Burkholderiales bacterium | reverse complement strand
TCACGCCTTGATGAACTCCGCACGGCCGCCCAGCCACCGCTCGAGGTGAGCCTGCGCCGCGGCCGGATCTTTCGCGAGAAGCGCCTCGGCCGCATCGCGCGCCTGCTCGATCAGCGCCACGTCGCGCTCCAGATCGGCGAAGCGCAACAAGGGTACGCCCGACTGGCGCGCGCCGAGAAACTCTCCGGGGCCGCGAATCACGAGGTCCTGGCGTGCGATCTCGAACCCGTCGTGGTGCTCGAAGATCACCTTCAGGCGCAGCTTCGCCACGTCGCCGACCGGCTCCTCGAACAGCAGCACGCAGGTGGACTCCGCCGCGCCGCGCCCGACCCGCCCGCGCAACTGGTGAAGCTGCGAAAGCCCGAAGCGCTCCGCGTGCTCGATCACCATCAGCGACGCGTTGGGCACGTCCACACCGACTTCGATCACCGTGGTCGCGACCAGGACGTGGGTCTCGCCGGCGACGAACGCGGCCATCGTCGCCGCCTTCTCGTCCGGCTTCATCCGGCCGTGCAACAGCCCCACGCGCAGGTCCGGCAGCGCCTGCGTGAGCTCCGCGTGCAGCGCCACCGCGGTCTGCAGCTCGAGCTTCTCCGACTCCTCGATCAGCGGGCACACCCAGTACGCCTGGCGCCCTGCGGCGCACTGCTTGCCGACGAAGCTCACGATCTCCTGGCGCCGGCGCTGGCTCACGAGGCGGGTGGCTACCGGCGCGCGGCCCGGCGGCATCTCGTCGATCGCGGACACGTCGAGATCGGCGTAGAAGGTCATCGCCAGCGTGCGCGGAATGGGCGTGGCGCTCATCATGAGCTGGTGCGCTTCGGCGACCCCCTTGCCGCGCAGCGCGAGCCGCTGGGCCACGCCGAAGCGGTGCTGCTCGTCGACGATGGCGAGGCCCAGGTGCGGGATCTCGACACCTTCCTGGAACAGCGCGTGCGTGCCCACCGCGAACGCGATCTCGCCGCTCGCGAGCGCGGCCAGCGCCTTCCTGCGCTGCTTCGCGGGCACCGAGCCCGAGAGCCAGGCGACCGGCACGTCGAGCCCGTCGAGCCACGCTGCGAGCTTGCGGTAGTGCTGCTCGGCCAGGATCTCGGTGGGCGCCATGAACGCGACCTGCTTGCCGCTCTCGATCGCCTGCAGCGCGGCGAGTGCCGCCACGATGGTCTTGCCGGAGCCGACGTCGCCCTGCAACAGGCGCTGCATGGGTGTGGCGCGCTTGAGGTCCTGCGCGATCTCGCGCCACGCGCGCTCCTGCGCCCGCGTGAGCTTGAATCCCGCGCGCTCGACCAGGCGTTGGGTGAGCGTGCCGGTGCCGGTCAGCACCGGCGCACGGCGCTGCGCCCGCGCCTTGCGATGCGCCTTGAGCGATAGCTGCTGCGCGAGGAGCTCGTCGAATTTCAGCCGCGTCCATGCTGGATGCGTGCGCGCGTCGAGCGCGCGCTGCTGGGACTGCGTCAGCCGCGGCGGCGGTGCATGGAGGTAACGCACCGCATCGGCGAACGGCCACAGCTTGCGCCGCGCGACGAGCGCCTCCGGCAGCGTATCGGCGAGCAGCGCGGGGCTGCCGGTCAGCGCGCGCGCGACGAGCTTGCGCAGCGTCTCCTGACCGAGTCCCGCGGTCGTGGGATACACCGGCGTCAGGCGATCGGGCAGCGGCGCGCCCTCGGTAATCGCCTTCCAGTTCGGGTGCACCATCTCGAGACCGTAGTAACCCGGGCGTACGTCGCCGAACACGCGCACGCGCTGCCCGGGCTGCAACGCCTTCTGCTGGCTCGGGTAGAAGGTGAAAAAGCGCAGCACGAGCTGCGCCTCGCGCACCTCGGGATCGGCAATCAGGGTCACGAGCTGGCGGCGCGGCCGGTACTGGATGTCGGTGTTGACCACGACACCCTCGGTCTGCACGGACAATCCGGCGGCGACAGACGCGAGCGGCACGAGGCGCGTGTGGTCCTCGTAGCGCAGCGGCAGGTGCAGGACGAGGTCGGCGTCGCGCGTGAGCCCGAGCCGCGCGAGCTGGTCGGCGAGGCCGCGTCCGGCCGGCTTGCCGGGCTTTACTGCCCCTTGGTCTGGTCGAACGTCTCGCGCCATCCGGTCGCGGGCGCCGGCCCCACGCCCGGCAGCACGACGATGCCTTCGACTTCGATCAGTGCGCCGCGCGGCAGTGCTGCGACCTGGTACGTCGCGCGCGCGGGATACGGCTTCGCGAAGTACCCCGCCATGATGTCGTTGACCTTGGCGAAGTCGGCGAGGTCGGTCATGAGGATCGACACCTTCGCCATGCCGTCCATCGTGCCGCCGGCGGCGGCGACCACCGCGCGCAGGTTGCGGAAGACCTGGTGCGCCTGCGCTTCGATGCCCTCGACGAGCGTCATCGTCGCCGGATCGAGGCCGATCTGGCCGGAAAGATACAGCGTGTGGCCCGCGCGAATCGCCTGCGAGTAGGGGCCGATCGCGGCGGGTGCGTCGGCTGAGTGGATGGCTTCTTTGGTCATGTGGTCACCTTCAACGGCACTACTTTAGCACCGCCCACCTCGACCGGCTCCACGGCGTATCCGGCGGCCTTCCACGCGTCGATCCCGCCCAGCAGCGGCCGCACGCGCTTGAAGCCGTGCTGCAGCAGCGCCTTGGCGAGCGCGGCGGCGGTGTACTCGTTGGGGCACGCACAGTACACGATCACCTCGCTGTCCGGCTCGATGGCGAGGAGCTCGACGCGAAGCTGCTTGGGATCGACCGTGATCGCGCCGGGGATGCGGCCGGTCATCGCCTGCGACATGGGCGAGCGCACGTCGATCACCTTGCCGACCCGCTCGGCTTGCATGAGCTCGTGCAGCTCGTCGACCGTGACCCGGTCCATGCGCAGCTGCCAGACGAAAAGCTCGCGCTGCCACCACTTCGCCGCAAGGTAGAGCAGGAACGCGCCGGCGATGATCCACAGCCCGACCTTGCCGAGCGTCTCGAACACCGCGAGCACCTGGTTGATGGCGCCGCTGAACGCGTAGCCCAGGCCGATCGCCACCCCCGACCACAGCGCGGCGCCCAGGGCGTCGAACCCGATGAACTTCCACAGCGGCAGGCGCACCACGCCCGCCATCGAGGTCGCGACCGAAGCGAAGCCGGGAATGAACTTCGCCACCGCCAGCGAGCGGGCCCCCCAGCGCGCGAAAATCGACTCGGTCTGGCGAACGCAGGAATCGGGCGACAGCGACACCCGGCAGATGGTCTTCAGCACGCCGGTGCCGAACCGCCGCCCGGCGTAGTACCAGGCGAGGTCGGCGATCAGCGCCGCGACGACGGCGACCGCCACCAGCGCCGGCAGCGACGCGCCGCCACGGGTGGCGAGCGCGCCGGTGATGATGAGCGTGGGGTACGCGGGCACCGGCAACCCCGCTTGCAGCATGAGGACATTGACGAACACGAACCACAGTCCGTATTGCTGGATGAGTGCGACCAGGGCTTCCATGGAGCGGCGCGTGGCTTTCGGGTGGGCAGCCAAAGATGGGTTCGGTCCCGGGCGAACCCAACCCCGTCCCCAGCCGGGTAGCATTGTCTCCCGGCCACGGCCGTTCGAGCTATAATTGCGGCCCTCGTGGGGACGTAGCTCAGCTGGGAGAGCGTCGCGTTCGCAATGCGAAGGTCGGGAGTTCGATCCTCCTCGTCTCCACCACACATCCAAGGCCAACTCTGCTGGGTTGGCTTTTTTCTTTGCGCAATCGCCATCGTTGGTGGGGTTCCGGCGTGGATGCGGTGGCTGGGGGTGTCCAGAACCACCCCGGTCTCCGGCGCTTTCAGTCCGGCCCCTGCTGTTAGACTTTCATCCGGTTTGATCTACTTGAGGCGCTTCCAATTGGCAAGCGCAGATGCCTTGACCGCAGAACCGTGGGTTTCCGTCGAGCAGGTCGCCCAGCACCTGGGCGTGGCCAAGGACACCGTGTACCGCTGGCGCGAGCACCGGGGACTGCCCGCACACCGCGTCGGGCGGCTGTGGAAGTTCAAGCTGTCCGAGGTGGATGAATGGGTACGCCTGGGCGGAGCCGACGAGCCCAAGCATCAGGACTGAGGACGCGACCGTGGCATTCAACGAAGAAGAAACCCGCTTCCACCTCATCGATCCGGTGTTGCGCAAGAAGGGCTACGACGACCCGCATCGCATCCGCCTGGAAACGCCCGCTCCGGTGGAACCCACCGGGCCGAAGGGCCGCCGCCGCAAGGGTGCGGGCCGCACCGACTACCTATTGTGCGTTCAGGTCGGCGACATGCCCAAACCACTGCCGGTTGCCGTGCTGGAAGCCAAACGCTCGGATGCCGATCCGCTCAAGGGCATGGAGCAAGCCAAGGGTTACGCCGACTGCTCTCGCTTCGACGTGCAGTACGTTTTCGCCAGCAACGGCCACCTGTTCGGCGACTACGACAAGCCCAGCGGCATCCAGACCGGCCCGCACCTGCTGGAAGATTTCCCGCCGCATCCCTACCTATGTGCACGCTACGCCAAGGACAAAGGCATCAACCTGGCGTCGCCCGACGCCGCGCTGCTGTTCCAGGCCGATAGCCCGGCATGGTCGCAAACCCGCTATTATCAGGATGCCGCCATCCGCGCCGCCTTCGAGAAAATCATTCTCGAACGGCAGGCGGGCAACGCACCGCGCGTGCTGCTTACGCTCGCCACCGGCGCGGGCAAGACCATCATCGCCACCAACCTGCTGTGGCGCATGGCGCAGGCGGGTTTGCTGCCGAAACCGGCCCTGTTCCTGTGCGACCGCGACGAACTGCGCGAACAGGCTTACAACAAGCTCAAGGCGGCTTTCGGCGGCAACGCCCGCGTCGTGGAAACGGTGCGCGGCCAGAACGCCGCCGCCAATGCGCGCATCCACATCGCCACCTATCAAACGCTGGGCATCGATGAAAACGGCGACGGCAGCTTCCTCACCGACCACTACAGCGAGGACGCCTTCAGCGTCATCATCATCGACGAGTGCCATCGCTCGGCGTGGGGCAAGTGGTCGCAGGTGCTCACCCGCAACCCCAATGCCATCCACATCGGCCTGACCGCCACACCGCGCAAGCTCAAGGAGCCGAAACGCGCGAAGTCATCGGCAGAGGTCGAAAAGGCCATTGCCGAAGACGATGCCATCACCGCGCACAACGTCCAATACTTCGGCGAGCCGGTGTACGAATATTCACTGGCGCAGGCGCAGGAAGACGGCTATCTCGCCGCCTGCGAGATCATCAAACGCAAGGCCGACATCGACGCCCGAGTCTTCACCCGCGAAGAAATCCTCGAGGCGGGCGTGAGGGACATCAAGACCGGCAAGCCGCTCACCGAGGACGACCTCACCAAGGCCGAATACACCGGCCGCGACTTCGACGACGAACTGTTCATCGACCTGCGCACGCCGAAGATGTGCCAAGACCTGTTCAAGCTGCTGTGCGAGAACGGCGGGCCGGAGCAGAAAGTCATCATCTTCTGCACCCGCGACCTGCACGCCGACCGCGTGGCGATGCACATGAACAACCTCTACGCCACGTGGTGCAAGCAGAACGGCCAGCCACGCAAGGACGACTACGCCTTCAAATGCACCGCTGCCGGCGGCGCGGACAAGATCGAGATCATGCGCGGCTCAGGCGAGCGCGCCTTCATCGCCTGCACCGTGGACTTGCTGGAAGCGGGCGTGGACATCGAACGCTTGAACGCGGTAGTGTTCTTCCGTTACCTGCAATCGGCCATCAAGTTCTACCAGATGGTCGGGCGCGGCACGCGCATCCACGAGGAAACGCAGAAGTACAAGTTCTGGCTCTACGACTACACCGGCGTCACCGACCTGTTCGGCGCGGAGTTCATCACCAACCCACCGCGTTCCGGCGGCGGTGGGGGTGGTGGTGGTGGTGGCGAAGGCGGCGAGGACGAAGGAGAAGGTGAAGACGACGGCCCGCTCGTGGGCGTGCACAAGGTTCCGAACGTCATCATTAACGCGCAGGGCCGCTTCATTCTCGGCAACCGCGACGGCAAGGCCACGCCGATTCCGGTCGACGAATACCGGCGCGAGGTCATCGCCCGCGTGCTGGCGGAGGCGCACAGCCTCGCCGATTTCCGCGCGCTGTGGATCGAGGCGAAAAAGCGCCGGGCCTTGATCGACCACCTGCTGGGCGACAACTTCAGCCCGGACGTGATCCGCGAGGTGGACCAGATGGCCGACTTCGACCTTTACGACTTCTTCGGCAAGCACGGCTACCACGCGCGCGCGCTGCGCCGGCCGGAGCGCGGCGCGGCATACGTCAGCGCCCATGCCGCGTGGTTCGCGGGCATGGATGCCAAGTCCGCCATCGTGCTGCGCGGCTTCGGCGCGCAGTTCGCTCAGGGCGGCACCGATGCGCTGGAAACGCCCGCGCTGTGGGCCGTGCCGGAGATCGCGCAGGCGGGCGGACTGGAGGCGCTGCGAGCGGTGGGCAAGCCTGCCGACGTGATGCTGGACGCGAAGATGAGGTTGTTCGGAGTATGAGTGAACACCTGAGGAAGCTGGCAGAAGTTGCCGAGATCAACCCGAGACGAAAGACCATTGAGCGCACCGATGACACGCTCACGTCATTTGTCCCGATGGAGGCAGTTGACGATGTGCTCGGTGATGTAACGCGTGTCGTCTCGCAGCCGTTCTCTAAGGTCAAGAAGGGCTACACCTACTTCGAGAACGGCGACGTCATTTTCGCTAAGATCACGCCCTGTATGCAGAACGGAAAGCATGCCGTTGTCAGTGATCTGATTGACGGCTTTGGTTTCGGCTCCACCGAATTCCATGTCGTCCGCGCATCGTCGGAGATTTTGCCGGAGTGGATTCACTACTTTCTTCGGCGCAAGGAGACATTGGATGCAGCCATAAGGACTTTCACGGGTGCGGTCGGCCAACAGCGCGTGCCACCGTCGTTCCTTGAAAACTTGGAGCTTCCTGTTCCTCAGGTTGCAGAGCAGCGCCGCATCGCCACCTGCCTGAAAGCTCAGCTGGCGGAAGCGGAAACCGCGCGGCAGGCGGCGCAGGCGCAGGTGCGCGATGCGGCGCTTCTTCAACGCCGCTTGCTGCACGATGCTTTCGATCAGATTGCCTGCGAGCCAACGACGCTTGGTCATGTTTTGAAGGACATCGAAACAGGCAAGAGCTTCCAAACCGCCGAAGTGCTGGCACGCCCCGAAGAACTGGGAGTGCTGAAGGTCAGCGCCGTTTCGTGGGCGCACTTCCGTGCTGACCAAGCCAAGGCCTTGAAGGGCGACTACAAGCCTGCTGATAGTCATCGGGTCAAGCAAGGCGACTTGCTCATTTCACGCGCCAATACGCGCGAGCTTGTAGGGGCTGTTGTGCTCGTGGGCCAAGATCACCCTATGCGCCTGCTGTCCGACAAGACCTTGCGCTTGGTCGTAGATGAATCCAATGCTGATAAGGACTACCTGCTGTTTGCGCTGCGCGCAGATATCGCGCGTGAGCACATTGAGCTTTACGCAACGGGAACCAGCGATTCGATGCGGAACATCTCGCAAGATGTGATCGCCTCGACACCAGTCGTGCTACCTCCTCTGGCCGACCAACGCCGCATCGTCACGAGCCTGCAATCCCAGCTCGCCGAAGCCGACGCTATCGCCCAAGCCGCCGCCGCGCAACTGGCCGAGATCGAACGCCTGCCGCGGCGCATCCTCGCGCTCGCCTTTGAGTCCTGAAAAACATGGCCCGCCGGAAGAAGACCGAAAAGCAACCCAAGGCCATCGCCTCCACGCAATCGCTGTCGGCCTTCGTCAAAAGCATCTGCGACGTGATGCGCCGCTCCAACTGCGCCAGCGCCTTGCAGTATGTGCCGGAGCTGACGTGGATTCTGTTCC
>JADLEZ010000283.1 GCA_020845855.1 Burkholderiales bacterium | reverse complement strand
GGAAGGTGGGCTTGAGCGACAAGCTGCACGCCTATCCGGATGAATTGTCGGGCGGCCAGCAGCAGCGCGTGGCCATCGCGCGGGCGCTCGCCTTGAAGCCGGAGCTCCTGCTGCTCGACGAGGTGACGGCGGCGCTCGATCCGGAGCTCGTCACCGAAGTGCTCGACACGATCCGCCTTCTCGCATCCGAAGGCATGACGATGCTGATCGTCTCGCACGAAATGGGATTCGTGCGCGAGGTCGCCTCGAAGGTCGCCTTCATGGATGCGGGAAAAACAGTGGAGACCGGTCCGGCGAATGCGATCTTCGACGACCCGCAGCAGCCGCGCACGCGCGAGTTCATCGGTCGCATCCTGCGCCACTAGGTTCGCAGGCCGATGCAAAAGGCGTCCGAGCGGTCCTAAGGGATGACGAAGAAGATCCCACTGTGTCATCCCGAGGAGCGAAGGCGACGAGGGATCTGTTTTTTCGCAACGCGCTGATTCGACGCAAAAGCGGATCCCTCGCTTCGCTCGGGATGACACCACGCCGCCGTCGAAGAATGCCCTTCGCTCGGAATGACCCCACGCCGCCGCCGAAGAGCGCGCGCGAGTTTGGCGTACCATTGCCTTGGTCACGGCGACCCTGATCAGGGGAAGGAACCAAGGGGCATGGCGCCCGAATCCCCGCAGACCGCAACGGAGCGATCGGCGCGTGCGCGCGACGCCGCGCGCGCGCTTCCGCTGCTCGGCCTGTTCCTCCTGCTGCCGCCCGTGATCTCGCTGTTCGCGGTTCCGGCGGAGGTCGCCGGCGTGCCGCTGATCGTGATCTACCTGTTCGGGGTCTGGGGCGCGCTCGTCCTGGGCGCCGCATTGCTCGCCCGCGCGCTTGCATCCGGCGAGCGTGAGGGCGACGAGCCGGGGTCCGCGGACTGATGCTCTCGACCGAGCTCATCCTGCCGATCGCGCTCGCTTACGTGGCGCTGCTCTTCGTGGTGGCGTTCGTCGGCGACCAGCGGGCGCGCGCGGGACGGTTGGGCTGGCTCAAGTCGCCGCTGGTGTACACGCTGTCGATCTCGATCTACTGCACGTCCTGGACGTTCTACGGCGCGGTCGGCTACGCGGCGCGCTCCGGGCTCGAGTTCGCCACCATCTACCTGGGCCCTACGCTGGTGTTCGTCGGCTGGTGGCTGCTGCTGCGCAAGCTCGTGCGCATCGGCCACACGCAAGGCACCTCCTCGATCGCGGACATGATCTCCTCGCGCTACGGCAAGAGCACGCCGCTCGCGGCGCTGGTCACGCTGGTCGCGGTGGTGGGCACGGCGCCGTACATCGCGTTGCAGTTGCGGGCGGTGACCGTCAGCTACCAGGTCATCACCAGCGCAGGGCCGGAGAATCCCTCGGGCCTGCCGGGTGCGCATCCGGACTTCCACGCGGCGTTGTGGATCGCGGCCGGGATGGCGCTGTTCACCATCCTGTTCGGCACCCGCAACGTCGACGCCAAGGAGCGCCATCACGGCGTGGTGGCGGCGATCGCGCTCGAAGCGATCGTCAAGCTGGTCGCGCTGCTCGCCGTCGGCGTGCTGGTGGTGTTCGGGCTCTCCGACGGCATCGCGAACAGCTTCTCGCGCGCCGCGCCGCACCTGCTCCAGACCTCCGACGTGTTCGGCACGCGCTGGGTGACCACCCTCCTGTTGTCGGCGATCGCGGTGGTGTGCCTGCCGCGCGAATTCCAGGTCACGGTCGTGGAGAACGTCGACGAGCGCCACCTGCGCACCGCGTCGTGGCTGTTTCCGCTGTACCTGTTCCTGATCACGCTGTTCGTGCTGCCGATCGCGATCACCGGCCTCTCGCTCCTGCCGAAGGGCTCCAATCCCGACATGTTCGTGCTGACGCTGCCGATGTGGGCGGGGCAGAACGCGGTGGCGCTGCTCGCGTTCCTCGGCGGCTTCTCGTCGGCGACCTCGATGGTGATCGTCGCCTGCATCGCGCTGTCGACGATGATCTCCAACCACCTCGTGATGCCGCTCGCGATGCGCTTCGGATGGGTGCCGCTGCATGCGGACGGGGAGGTGCGCCGGCTTCTGCTCAATGCGCGTCGGGTCGGAATCTGCGTCATGCTCGCACTCGGCTTCCTGTATTTCCGCTCGAGCAGCAGCGAGGCCCTCGCGGTGATCGGCCTCGTCTCGTTCGCCGGGGTGGCGCAGTTCGCGCCGAGCCTGGTCGGCGGCCTGTACTGGCGCAATGCCAACGCCGGCGGGGCAATCGCCGGGCTTTCCGCCGGCACCGCGCTGTGGGCGTATACGTTGTTCCTGCCGAGTTTCGGCGCGGACGTGGCGCTATCGGCCGCAACCCTGCGCGACGGGCCGTTCGGACTCGCGCTGCTTCGGCCGCAGGCGCTGTTCGGGCTGTCCGGGGTCGACCCGCTGGTGCATTCGCTGTTCTGGAGCCTGTCGGCCAACACGCTGCTGTTCGTGCTGGTGTCGCTTGCCCGCCGGCCCCGTCCGATCGACCGCCTGCAAGGCACGCTCTTCGTCGACGTCTTCCGCGCGCCGGCGGACGCTGCCTCGGGGCTCCTGCGCCGCACCGCGTCGGTGCAGGACCTCGACGCGCTGGCGCAGCGCATCCTGGGCGCCGACGAGGCGCGGCGGTTCTTCACCCGCGCGGCGCACGAGCAGGGGCTCGCGCGCAGCCCGCCGATCGCCGACGACGCCTTCATCACCCAGCTCGAGCGCAAGCTCGCGGGCAGCATCGGCGCCGCCACGGCGCGCGCGATGATCTCCGAAGTGGTCACCGTGGAGACGATCAGCCTGGACGAGCTCATGAAGGTCGCCGACGAGACGCGGCGCATGGCCGAGCACAGCCGCCAGCTCGAGGAGAAGTCGCGCGAGCTCGAGGCGACCGCCGCGCAGTTGCGCGACGCCAACGCGCGCCTGATGCGCCTCGACCAGGAAAAGGACGATTTCCTAAGCCAGGTGAGCCACGAAGTGCGCACCCCGATGACGTCGATCCGCTCGTTTTCCCAGATCCTGCTGGAGACGAAGGACCTCGACGCGGTCAAGGCGCAGCGCTTCGTGGGCATCATCCACGACGAAAGCGTGCGGCTCACCCGCCTGCTCGACAGCACGCTCGACCTTGGGCTGCTCGAGCGGGGCGAAGCGAACTGGCCGCGCTCGCGCATCGATCCGGAGGGCGCGCTTGACAGCTCGATCCGCATCTGCCAGGGGTTGAGCGGCGGGCGGGTTCCATTGGAAAGCGAGGGACGCGCCACGCGTGTCGTGGTCGAGGCGAACGAAGACCGGCTCTGCCAGGTGTTCATCAACCTCATTTCGAACGCGATCAAGTACAACACCAGCGCCCAGCCGCGCGTGACGATCCGAAGCTCCGTGCGTGACGGCGACTACGAAGTGCTGATCGCCGACAACGGTCCCGGCATCCCGCCCGAACACCGCGACCACGTGTTCTCCCGGTTTCTGCGCGGCTCGGCCCGCCCGCGGACCGCGGCGAGCGGCGCGGGCCTCGGGCTCGCGATCAGCTGGCAGATCATGCGCCACCTGGGCGGCTCGCTCGACTTGGTCGCGGGCGCTGGTCCGGGCGCCTGCTTCAGGGTGAGGCT
>JADLEZ010000282.1 GCA_020845855.1 Burkholderiales bacterium | reverse complement strand
CGGCGCGAAGGGGACACCCGCACGCTCGGCAAGGTCGATGAACATTTCGCACTCCCCGCCCGAGTCGTGGATCGACACCAACGCCCCCGGCGCCGCGCGCCGTCCGGTGGCGAGCAGGAGCAGCGTGCACGCGAGCTCGTCGAGGGTCTCGACACGGATCACGCCGTAGCGATCGAACAGCGCGTCGTAGGCGAGGTCGCTGCCCGCCATCGCGCCGGTGTGCGTGAGTGCCGCTGCCGCCGCCGCTTCGGTGCGCCCGAGCTTGAGCACGACCACCGGCACGTCGCGCTCGGCCGCTTTCGCGAGCGCGGCGCGAAACCCCGCAGCGTCGCGCGCGGTTTCGAGGAACAGCCCGATCACCTTCACCTCCGGCCGCTCGAGCGCGTAGCCGATGTAGTCGGCCACCGTGGTGGTCAGTTCCTGTCCGGGCGAGATCGTCAGCGCGAATGCAAGGCGCGGGTCGTTGTGCGCGAGCGCGCCGAACACGCTGCCCGAATGGGCGATGAACGCGATCGATCCGCGCTTCGGCTCGCGGGGGCTCGGAAAGCCGCAGACCCACACACCGTCCAGATCGTTGTAGAAGCCCATGCAGTTGCCGCCGCAGATGGGCATGGCGGCGGCGCGCGCCATCGCGGCGAGGCGCTCGGTGAGCGGCGGCGAGCGATCGCCGGCAAGGTATCCGGAGGCGAAGATCACCGCGGCGCGCGCACGCACTGCGATCGCCTCGGCGAGCGTCTCCTCGAGCCGGTCGTTGCGCACCGACAGCACGGCGAGATCCGGCGCCTGCGGCAGGTCGCGCAGGGTGGCCACGCAGCGGATGCCTTCGATCGTGTCGTAGCCCGGGTTGACCGCGTACGCGCTGCCGCGAAAGCCGCCGCGCTGAAGCATCCGCACCAGGTCGTGCCCCGGCGTGTCCGGCCGCCGGCTGGCGCCGACGAGCGCGACCGAGCGCGGAGCGAGCAACGGTTGCAGCGGATGCACGTTAGCTTTTCCAGCGGGCCATGACCGTCTCGCGATGCATGAATCGTGTGCCGCTCACCCCGTCCCTCTCCCCGCTCGCGGGGAGAGGGTGCCCGACAGGGCGGGTGAGGGGTGCCGCGACCGCCAGTGATCGTTTCATCCTGACCCGCGCACGGATGCAACGACGGCGATGTAGGGCGGGCTTCAGCCCGCCCGGATATCGCGGCGGGCTTAAGCCCGCCCTACGACCATTGACGCCGAGTTTCATGCAAGCTGGAAGCGGTTCCACTCCGCGTCGTACTTCGCCGAGTACTGCGCCGCCTGCTCCTCGTTGATGATCAGCATCCGGCGCACGTTCTCCGGCGCGGTGACGAGGATCTTCTGCTGCGCGGGCGTCGCCTTCGCCGCGGCCGAGGTGAGCGCCGGGCCGTACGTGCCCGCGTCGAGGAGGCGCATCTGGGCTTCCTCGGAGATCGCGTAGTTGATCGCCTCCATGGCGAGCTTCGCGTGCGGCGAGCCCTTCAACACCACCCAGGCGTTGCCCCACGCGACACCGTCGGCGTAGGTCATCGCAACCGGCGCGTTCTCCTTCATCACCGCGAGAATGCGCCCGGTCCACGCCGAGCACAGCGCCAACTCGCCGCTCGACAGCAACTGCGGCGGCTGCGCGCCCGCGGTCCACCAGACCTTGACCGCCGGCTTGATCTCGCGCAGCTTCTCGAAGACGAGCTTCATCTTGTCGTCGGTGACCGGGTAGATCTGGTTGCGCGGCGTGCCGGCGGCGAGCAGTGCGGCCTCGTAGTTGTAGTAGAGCTGCTTGTACAGCCCGCGTGGGCCGGGGAACGCCTTGACGTCCCAGAAGTCCTTCCACGACGTGGGCCCCTTGTCGGCGGGAAAAGCCTTGGTGTTCCAGGCCATGACCGTGGCGCCGGTCGAGGTGAAGATGCCGCGGCTCGTCACCCAGCCCGGATCGAGCGCCTTGGCGTTGGGAATGAGCGACATGTCGAGGGTTTCGAGCATGTCCTTGCCCTGGTCGATGAAGCGGCCGCCGACGTCGACCAAGTCCCATTCGGGCGTGCCCGACTCGACCATGGCCTTGATCTTGGCGTAGTTGGTCGGCGACGCGTACGCGATGTCGATCTTCTTCATCTTGGCGAAGGGCTCGAGCATCGTCGTCTTCTCGAGCTCCGACAACGCGCCGCCCCACGAGCAGAACGTGAGCGGCCGGCCTTGCGCCCGGGCGAGCGGAAGCCCGCCGCCCAGATTGAGTGCTCCACTCGCAAGCGACGCGGCCCCCAGCGAAAGCAACATCCGTCTTTTCTGTTTCATGCTCTCCTCCTCATGACTCGTTCGACGCATCCGGCAGGATCGAGATCGAGCTCGCATCCCATCCGACTTCAACGGCGTCGCGCCCGCTCCACTCGCCGGCGAGACGACGGGACCACAACTCCTGGCCGCTGCCAAAGACAAGGCGCACGGCCGAAAGTTCGCCCAGATACACCCGTTCGGCGATGCGCGCGGGGGCACCTCCCGGCTGGGCACAGACCGCTTCCGGGCGCAGCAACGCACAACCCGGCTGGCCGCTGCGCAAGCCGGCGGCCGCGCGGCCGGCGAGCGGCGCTGCGAACCCGGGTACCGCCAGCGTCGCCCTGCCGTCGGCAACCGTCTCGACGCGGCCTGCGAGCAGGTTCGACTCGCCCAGGAAGCGGGCAACGAAAGTGTCGACCGGCCGCTCGTACAGCTCCGCCCCGGTGCCGATCTGCACGATGCGCCCGGCGCGCATCACCGCGATCCGGTCCGACATCACGAGCGCCTCCTCCTGGTCGTGCGTGACGTAGATGGTGGTCCGCGGGCGCGCCGCGTGCAAGCGGCGGATCTCGAGCTGCACTTCCTTGCGCAGTTGCCGGTCGAGCGCCCCCAGCGGCTCGTCCATCAGCAGGATGTCCGGCTGGATCACCATCGCACGGGCGAGCGCCACGCGCTGCTGCTGGCCGCCGGAGAGCTCGCGAATCGCCCGTCCGCCCAAGCCTTCGAGGCGCGTCATGTGCAGCGCTTCGGCGCAACGCCGCGCGATCTCGTTGCGCGGGAGCTTCCTTACCTTAAGACCGTAAGCGACGTTGTCGGCGACACTCATGTGGGGAAAGAGCGCGTAGTTCTGGAACACCATCCCCATGTTGCGTTGCCGGGGCGGCAGCGCGGTCACGTCGCGGCCGCCGACGAACAGGCGACCGGCGCTCGGAGCGACGTACCCTGCGCAAATGTTGAGCAGCGTCGTCTTGCCCGACCCGGAGGGGCCAAGCAAGGTCAGGAACTCGCCCTGGCGAATGGAAAGGTCGGTCGGCGCGAGGGCCTGCACCGTGCCAAAGGCCTTGCCGATGCCTTCGAGGCGAACGTCGCTCATAAGGCTGCCCTTCGCGCTATCGCGCTTCGGGGCAATTCGCCCTCGGGGCGGCCCTTCGGGCTCACGCCCGCACCTGCCGGTCCTTGCGGCGGAAGAGGCGGCTCGCGCCGGCGGCCAGCAGCGCGAGTGCCAGCATCAAGGTGGCGCCGACGGCGACCACCGGCGTGTACTCGACGCGGATCTCCTCCCAGATGCGCACCGGCAGCGTCTTGACCGTCGGGCCCGCGAGAAAGATCGACAGCACGACCTCGTCGAACGAAGTGACGAAGGCGAACACCGCGCCGCCGACCACGCCGGGCAGGATCAGCGGCAGCGTCACGGTCCGGAACACGTAGGCTTCCGAGGCGCCCAGCCCTGCCGCCGCCATCGGCAACCGGCGATCCAGCGCATCGAGCGACACGCCGACGTTCAGCGCGACGAACGGAAGCGCCAGCATGGTGTGCGCGATGACCAGCGCCGTCACGGTGGACACGAGGCCCGTCGCACGCGCCATGCTGTATAGCGCCACCGCCAGCACGATTGCCGGCGTGACCACGGGTCCGAGCAGCAGTGCGGTCAATGCCGCGCGCGCACGGGCGCTGGTGCGTGCGATGCCAAGTGCCGCGGCGGTGCCGCAAACCACCGAGATCAGCGTGGTCAGCGCCGCCACCTGCAGGCTGGTCAGCAGTGTGCGCCGCCACGACGCGTCACCGAAGAACGCGCCCCACCAGCGGGCCGACCACGACTCCGGCGGCAGCCGGATGAAGCTCTGCGCGCTGAACGCGGCCGGAACGATCGCGATGATCGGCAGCACGACGAACGCCACCACCAGCGCGACGAAGGCATTGAGCAGCACGCGTCCGCGCATCGCGTTGCCGGCCGTGTCATCCGTGGACGCGCGCGAGACTTCTCATGCGCACGAATCGGCTGGCGATGGCGACGAAGGCAAGGGCGGCGACCAGCAGGACGACCGACGCCGCGGCCGCGAGCGGCCAGTCGAGCCGGTCACTGACGAAGTTGTCGATCAGCATCGACAGCGTGATGCTGGAGGCGCCGCCCAGCAGCGCGGGTGTGACGAAAAAGCCGAGTGCGAGCAGGAAGGTGAACGTCGCCGCCGTGGTGACCCCGCGCAGCGAGAGCGGGAAAAGCACCCGCAGGAACGTGGTGAGCGCCGAGGCGCCCAGCCCTTCGCTCGCGCGCAGGAGGGAGGGGTCGATGCGCACGAGCGAGGCGTAGATCGGCAGCACCGCGTACGGCAGGAGCACGTGCACCATGCCGATCAGCACTCCCGTGTGGTTGAACAGGAGCGGCAGCGGCTGGTCGACAACGCCGCTTGCCACCAGCAGCCGGTTGACGGGGCCGTTGCGCTCGAGCACCAGCATCCAGGAGAAGGTGCGCACCAGCACGCTGATCCACAGCGGCAGCAGCACGCACGCGAACACGATGCCTCGCCACGGGCGCGCAAGGCGGGTGAGCGCGAACGCGACCGGGAACGCGATCAGCAACGCGGTCAGCGTCACCACCAGCGCGATGACGAACGTGTTGACGAAGACCTTGCCGTAGACGTCGTCGCCGAGGATCTGCGCGTAGGCCGCGAACGCGCCGGCCTTGGCGGAGAAGCTCAACTGCACCAGCCGCGCGAGCGGCACCAGGAACGCGAGAGCGACGATCGCGAGCGCCGGGAGGAGCAGCGCGAAGGTGCCGAGCCTCCTGAGGTTCATCGCCGCCGATCCTTCAGTATCTCGCGCGCCGCGTTGTGGCCGGGCACCGCGCCCACGCCACCGCCCGGATGCGCCGACGAGCCGCACTGGTACAGCCCGCGGATCGGGCTGCGGTAATCCGCATAGTGCGGCGCCGGCCGCGCGAAGAAGAGCTGGTCGACCTGCAGCTCGCCGTGGAAGATGTGGCCGTGCGGCGAGCCGATGATCGCCTCGATGTCCGGCGGGGTCAGCACCTGCATGCCGATGATGCCGTCGGAGAATCCCGGCGCGTGCTCGTCGACCACCCGCAGGACGTTGCGCGCGAAGTCGTCCTTGCGGGACGTCCAGTCGCCTTCGCGCAGCGTGTAGGGCGCGTGCCCGCCGAACAAGTGCACCACGTGCTTGCCCGGCGGGCTGACCGTGTCGTCGACGTAGCTCGGCGTGACGACCGTGACGAAGGGGTCGCGCGACCAGTCGCCCGCCTTCGCGTCCTCGTAGGCCCGTTCGAGATACTCGACGGTCGGGCCGATGTGGGTGTACGTGGGGTACGCGAAGCCGCAAGCCGCCGCGTCGAACGACGTGAACTGCGGCAGGCGCTCGCACGCGATGTTGATCTTGAACGCGGTGGAATAGGTCCGGTAGCTCTCGATGTCGCGCACGAACTCCGCGGGTAGCTTGTCGCGGGCGATGAACTCCAAGAACGTGAGCTTGGCGCTCACGTTGCTCGCGACGATGGGCGCCTCGATGCGGCTGCCGTCGGCGAGTGTCACGCCGGTGACGCGGCCGTCGGCGGTGTCGATGGCGGTCACTTCGGCGCCGGTGCGGATCGCGAGTCCCTGCGTGCGGCCGTAGGAGGCGATCGCCTGCGTGATCGTGCCCATCCCGCCGCGGATGAATCCCCAGCCGCCGGCGCCGGCGTGCTCGCCCATGAGGTGATGCGTGACCACGTAGGCCGAGCCGGGGCTTTTCGGTCCGACGAACGTGCCGATGCCGCAGTAGTAGGCGAGCACCGCCTTCACGTGGGTGCTCTCGAACCACTCCGACAGGTAGTCGTCGGCGCTCATGGTGAAAAGATCGATCATGCGAAAGAGCTTGCCGCGCACGCGCCGGTACTTCCACAGGAAGCCCGCGGTCTGCTTGAACGACTTCCAGTCGCGGCACGAAGGGTCCGGCGGCGTTTCGAGCAGGATCTTGCGCAGGACCACCACCGACTCCATGAGGTAGCGGTCGAACTCGGGGTAGACGGCGGCGTCCTTCGCGGAAAATCGCGCGAAACTTCGCTGCGTCTTCTCCACCGAATCGCTGAACACGATGTAGTTGCCGCCGTGAATCGGCCCGAACATGTCTGTGGCGGGCAGCACTTCGAAGCCGTGGCGCTTCAAGTCGAAGTCGGCGATCACCTTCGGGTGCAGCAGGCTCATGAGATAGCTGAACACGCTGAACCGGAAGCCCGGAACGATCTCCTCGGTGACCGCGGCGCCGCCGATCACCGGTCGGCGTTCGAGCACGAGGGTCTTAAGTCCCGCGCGTGCGAGGTACGCGCCGCAGGTGAGGCCGTTGTGGCCGCCGCCGACGATCACGGCATCGTAGCGCTCGGACATCTAATGGGTCGATGCAAAAGGCGTCCGAGCGGTCCCCGGATGACGGGGAAGCTGCGTTGCGCCTTTTGCATCGAGATTGATTTCAGGCGGTCGCCCTAGGGGCGGCCCGTCGGACGACCGCCGGAGAAAGCACGAAACAACGGGTGTAGTGCGCACACCCTCGCCTTCGATCGCGTTCTGCATCATGCCCTTAGTCGCGCGCTTCGCTTTACTGACCCTCTCCCCGCTCGCGGGGAGAGGGATGGGGTGAGGGGCGGCGGCGAGCGGACGCCAGCGTTGGGGAGGTTTCATTTCGAGCGGCGTCAACTTATACTGGGGCCATCTTTACGTCAATATAAACTTTGCCGCCATTTTTTACTTTTGACAAATGTCACTCGCACACTCCCCGCCTCCGCTGCGCATCAGGGCAAAGACGCCGCGTCGCGGCCCGCACCCCGGCGACCCGGCTCCACCCCCCGCCGACGCCGCCCGCCGCCTCGGCCGCGAGATCCGCGGCCTGCGCAAGGCGCGCGGCTACACCCTCGCCGTGCTCGCGGCGAGAACGGACCTGTCGGTCGGATACTTGAGCCTGCTCGAGCGCGACCTCGCCACGCCTTCGATCAACGCGCTGCATGCGATCAGCCGGGCGCTCGGGGTGACGATAAGCTGGTTCTTCGACGCCGGTGACGTTCCTCCGGGCGAGCGCGACTACGTGGTGCGCCGCACGCG
>JADLEZ010000281.1 GCA_020845855.1 Burkholderiales bacterium | reverse complement strand
TTGCAATTGATAGCACCAATGCTATCATGAACGGGTGTTACCCGTCGTTGTCGATACGAACGTACTGGTCGGCGCCTTGCGCAAGCAGGCAGGGGCGTCGCGTCGTATCGTTCGCGCTTGTCTGACCGGCGACTACCAGCCGTTGATCGGTGCGGCGCTGTTCGCGGAGTACGAAGATGTGCTGGCGCGCGAAGGGCCCTGGGCGGATTCGTCGCTGTCCGCGAAGCAGCGTGACGAAGTGTTCGAGGGTTTTCTGAGTGCCTGCCGGTGGGTGGAGGTGTTCTTTGCCTGGCGGCCCAATCTGCCGGACGAGGCGGACAATCACTTGGTGGAGCTCGCGGTAGCGGGTAACGCCGCCGTGATCATCACGCGCAACACCCGCGATCTGGTGCGCGGCGAATTGCGCTTTGCCTCGCTGCAGGCACTGACACCGGAGCAGTGTTTGGAGACGTATCCATGTCGACCCTGACGATCCGCCTACCCGACGACAAGCACGAGCGACTGAAGGCCCTGGCGGAGGCTCGCAAGATCAGCGTCAACAAGCTGATCGATGAGCTCGCGACCATTGCCCTAGCCAATCACGATGCGCGGATACGATTCGAGACGCGCGCGAGAAGGGGCAACGTCAAGCGCGCCCTGAGGCTTCTCGACAGTCTGGGAGATACCTGAGCGGCGGTTGCGCTAGATTCGACGGGCCGCTCCCCGTCTTGCGCATGCCCCTGCCCGCTTTCCGCTTCGGCCCGCACACGCTCCACCCCGACACCCGCACCCCCGAGGCGGACGGTCGCCCGGTTCTCGTTGGGCGCGCGGGTTCGACGTGCTGCCCGCCGCTGGTCGAGCGCCGCGACCGCGTCGTCGGCAAGATCGAGCTCATGGAAGCCGTGTGGCCCGACACCGTGGTCGAGTGACACGGATTTGCGCCTGTTCACGCGATCTTCCCGAACCTTCTAGACTAGCGGCGCGCCGTGGCCGAGTCCGCAGCCTGCGGCAGCAGATTCTTCGACTCGCCGAGCGCCTCGCGCAGCACGCGCCCGAGAGGAGTCCATATACGCTGGGTCAGCGGAGTAATCGGCTCGCTGCCGCAAATCGCCGGAAAGTCGCTCAGAGCATTCCATGACGGATCAATTACTTAGTGCGAGCGACTTGAGAGCTTGCGCGCTTTCGCCCATGGCGATGGGCCTCCATGTAGGCGCGGAGGAGGGCGTTCATCCGCGACTGATACCCGCGGCCCTGTGCCCTGAACCACTCGACCACATCGGCGTCGACCCGCAACGAAAGAAGGGTCTTGTTGGGCTGGGGGTTGAGCCCCCGACGAACCACCGCCTTTGCGAACATCTCGGGTGTCCACGCAGGGGCATCGTCGTCAACGACGATCTGAGAGTCCCTCAACGTTGCGACACGCTTGAGGTCACTTGCGGACTTGGGCGAGGAAGTAGCGCGCTTCATGCTTCAGAGCCTTGCGAATGGAAATGACTCGAACTCGTTCGCCGCGCTCGGCGTAGATCATGGAGATCACGATGTCCGCGAGCAGGCCAAGCGCCACGAATCGGCGCTCGCCGTAGTCTTCTCGGTCGTCTTCGACCGTGACCAGCGGTCCTTCGAAGATCAGGTGGGCGTCGCGAAAGTCAATGCCGTGCTTCGAGAGATTGATCTCCCGCTTCGCTTCATCCCACTCGTACACGCACCGAATGTAGCAACAAAGCGTAGCTACGTCAAGTGCGCCGACCCTGCTGGCCGATCTTGGCGTGCAGACTCTTGAGGTCCGGCCCGGCATCGCGCTTCTCGGCCGCGGTGGCGAACACCTCGGCCGCGCGCTGCAGCAGCTCGAGCCGCCACTGCCCGATCTGGTTCGCGTGCACCTTGTACTGCTCGGCCAGCTCGACCAAGGTCTTCTCACCTCGGATCGCCGCCAAGGCCACTGCCGCCTTGAACTTGGCTGAATGGTTCCTGCGTGGTCGTTTCATGCTCTCCGCTCCTCGGCGCGCAAGCGCCATCGGAACCACTTCTGCGGACGCCGGAGTCGTGAGATTGGACAAGAGCTCGCTGTCCGCGCAGTTGAGCTCGAGCTTGAGCGTGTAGCGGTCGACCGACTGCAGGCCTTCGATCGGTGCGTCGTAATCGAACTTTCCGGACTCGCGTGCCTTCGCGAGCACCTCTTCCGCGCCGACGAAGCGCCCGTCGAAGATATGCAGCTCCGTGCTGCGCACGCGCGGATCGAGCACGCGCTTCCACGCGAAGACGTAGTCGTCTGCGACGAGCTCGCGCCGCCGGCCCTTGAACGCGGGATCGTCGGTGAAGTAGATACCGGGTCTGATCCGGATCCTCCACGTCCTGCCGTCGGGGCTCACCTCCGGCATCGCCGCCGCGGTGTCCGGCACCAACTTCATCGGCCGCGCAAAGTGGTCGTATGTGTAAACCAGGCCGCCTCTTCTCAGCCGGCCTTCGGCGCCGCAGCCACCCAGCGCAGGCCCTTGCCGCGGCTGAGGTAGTAGTCGCCTTGCGGGCTGATGACGACGGCGCGATGTTGCGCGGCATCGCTGAAGTACTGCCAGCCGTGGCCCGGTTCGCCCTGGCCGGCGCTGTGCATCACCTGATGCATGCCCGTGTCCACGCCGTCCGCGGGGCGGGCATGGGCCGCGTGCTGCCGGTCGCGGTGCTCGTCCTGATGGCGTTCGGCGGCCAGGACGGGGTTGCCAGCGAGCGCCGCGAGCACTGCGAGGGAAACGACAAGCGTGGTCGATTGCATGATGGACTCCTTTGCGCGTGATTGCAGTCGAGGGTGACTGTGGTTGCACTGTGCGCCGGCAGCGCTGAATCGGTGCTGAATGCCTTGTTCACCCGCGGTTCAGGTGCGACGATCACTTACTGTCTGAAGGCTTCGAT
>JADLEZ010000280.1 GCA_020845855.1 Burkholderiales bacterium | reverse complement strand
GAAATTGATCGCCTCGTAGCTCGTGGCCGATCCTTGCACGGACAGGTGAATGCCAAGCTGCGGATGCCGGTTCGCGGCGTACTCGATAAGGCCCAGGTCGGCGAGGATGACCGCGTCCACACCGAGCCCCGCCGCGCGGTCGACGGCGGCGCACCAGCGCGACCAGTTGCCCGCCTGCGGATACGTGTTGATGGCGACCAGCACGCGCGCGCCTCGCCGGCGCGCGTAGGCGATGCCGGCCTCGAGGTCGGCTTGCGAGAAATTGAGCCCGGCGAAGTTGCGCGCATTGGTCTCGTCGCGAAAGCCCGTGTAGACCCAGTCCGCGCCGTGGTCCACGGCCGCCTTGAGCGCCGGCAAGCCGCCCGCGGGACAGACGAGCTCGATCATCGCGCGCTGCCGGCCGCCGGGAGCACGAGGTTGAAGCGCGACGAGTCGACGTCGACCAGTTGCCGCACGCGCTCGTTCAAGACGACGAAAACGCGGTCGCCGTGCCGCGCGAGCCGTGCCAGCAGGCGCTCGAGGTCGGCCGCCTCGCGATCGAGCAGGCGATGGATGGTGAGGGTGAGGGTCGCGCCGCGGACCGCGAGCAGCCGGTCGAGGTGCCGGCCGAGCCGCGCGAAGAACCGGTGGCCGGCCAGACCATCGAAAACGAGCGACAGCTCGACTTGCGCGGCCCCTTGCGCAAGCGCCAGGCGGCCGGCGCGCAGGTGCCCGGCGAAGCGCTTGCGGATCGCGTCGAGGCAGCGCTCGAGCCGCGGCCTGTCGCCGGCCGGCTCGAAATGACGCCGGACGTAGTCGCGCATCGCGAGCCCGGCGATCCAGTCGACGATCATCAACGGGGCCTTGCGCGGCGCGGCCCACGGCACCGTGCGCAGGAAATGCCAGAGCCGCGCCGGGCCTCCCGGGAGGATGCCCCGGGCGAGCAGGCGCAGGACGATGCCGGCGCGTTGGCGCGATGCATATTCGCCCTGGTACACCGGCGGACCGAGATGGCGCAGCTTGTTGCGGATGCGCTCGGCGATCCCGCGGTCGGTGAGCAGCCGCTGGTACAGCCGCTTGTAGGCGCCGACCATCGCCTCGTAGGTTAGGTGCTTGGGGACGACGTTGGTCGTGAGCTTGCAGTTGTCGGCCTGGTCGCCCACGTCACGCAGCCGCCCCTCGCGCTCGAGCCGCTCGTACAGCGGCGTGCGCGGCAACGCGGTCAGGAGCCCCACCATCGCGGCCTGGATGCCGGAGGCCATGATGAACGCGTGCTGCCGCTCGAAGCTTTCGAGCGTGTCGTTGTCGAAACCGACGATGAACCCGCCGAGGACGTCGATGCCCTGGGCGTAGATCGCGCGGATCGAGGTGAGCACGTCCTGCTTCGTGTTCTGCGTCTTGCGCGTGTCCGCCAGCGTCTGCGGATCGGGCGACTCGATGCCGATGAACACCCAGCCGAAGCCCGCGTCGCGCATGAGCCCCAGGAGCTCGGCGTCCTGGGCGAGGTTGATCGATGTCTCGGTGCCGAAGTGGAACCGGTAGCCGTGCCGCGCCTGGTAGTCGATCAGCGCGCGCAGCAGCGCCTTCGCCGCGGGGCGGTTGCCGATCAGGTTGTCGTCGACGAAGAACACGTTGCGCACGCCCCGGGTGCGCAGCGCGTCGAGCTCGCGCTCGACCTGCCCGGTGGGCTTGGTGCGCGGCTTGCGGCCGAACATCACGATGATGTCGCAGAACTCGCACAGGTACGGGCAGCCGCGCGAGAACTGCAAGGTGGCGGTGGAATAGCGGTCGAGCTTGATGAGGTCGAAGCGCGGCGTCGGCGAGTCGGCCAGCGACACCACGCCGCTCTCGCGATACAGCGACGCCGCGCGCGCCTGCTCGAAGTCGGCGCAAAAGCGCGGCCAGATGTATTCCGCCTCGCCGGCGACCACGGTGTCGGCGAGCGCCTCGTAGCGTTCCGGACAAAGGGACGCGAAGCTGCCGCCGGCGACGACGGGGTAACCGCGCGCGCGGTAATAGGCAAGCAGTTCCGCCTGCCGCGCAAACTGCACGCCCATGCCGCAGACGCCGACCAGGTCGGCCGCCGGCGCGAGCGGAATCGACTCGACGTTCTCGTCGACGATCGTGACGTCCCAGGTCGGTGGGCACAGGGCGGCGAGCGTGGCGAGCCCGAGCGGCGGATTGATCGTCCGCTTGCCGGGCAGGATGCCCTCGACCGCCCACTTGAAGCTCCAGAAGCTTTCCGGATACTTCGGATTGATCAGCAGAAGGCGCATCCGCTCCTTTGCGCGCACAAAGCCCCGGCCCCGGTTCACGGGTAGCCGGCCAATCCGACAGGCTCACCCGGCGTTGCCGGTCGCGCCTTGATGTGGCTCAATGTTCGGGCGCGCGCCCGGCCACGTTCGCGGCGGCGAGCAGGGAGCCCGCACCGCCCGCGATGAGCTCGTCGGCGAGCGCGCGTCCCATCGCTTCGGCCGCTGCCGCGTCGCCCCGATCGGCGGCGAGAGGGGCCGCGCGCTCACCGCGCATGACGTGGGTGCCCTCGCGTGTGGCGAGCAGGCCCCGCAGCCACAGCTCGCCGCCGCGAAACGTCGCGTAGCCGGCGATCGGCGTATGGCAACTGCCCGACAGCGCCCGCGAGAACGCGCGCTCGGCGGTCACCGCGAGGAGCGTGGCGCGGTGCGTGAGCGGCGCGACGGCGGCGATCACGTCGTGCCGATCGCTCGCGCACTCGATCGCCAGCGCGCCCTGCCCGACCGCCGGCAGGAACTGCGACGGCTCGAGGTACGCGCGTATGCGCTCCTTCATGCCGAGGCGGGTCAATCCGGCGGACGCGAGGATGATCGCGTGGTACCGGCCCTCGTCGAGCTTGCGCAGGCGCGTGTTCACGTTGCCGCGCAGCACGCGCACGTCCAGGCCGGGATTGCGCTCGCGCAATTGCGCCTCGCGGCGCAGGCTCGACGTGCCGACGATGGCGCCGGCCGGAATGGAGTCGAGCGTGGGATAGCGATCGCTGACCAGCGCGTCGCGCGGATCCTCCCGCGCCGGAACCGCGGCGATGGTGAAGCCCTCCGCCATCTCCATCGGCATGTCCTTGAGCGAATGGACCGCGAGGTCCGCTTCGCCGCGGCGCATGGCCGCCTCGATTTCCTCGACGAACAGTCCCTTGCCGCCGATGTCGGCGAGCGGCTGGTCGAGGATGCGGTCCCCTTTGGTGGACAGGCCGAGCAGCACGATCTCGCACGCGGGATGCGTCGCCCGGAGCATGTCCCGGACGTGCTCGGCCTGCCACTGCGACAGCGCCGACTTGCGCATGGCGATGACGAGGCGATCCGGAGTCATCGGCAAAGTCTAGCAGCACGCTTGCGACCTCCCTGCCTTTCGTAGCATCCTCCCGCCGTCATGCCGACGCCGCCATCCCCGCTCGACATCGCGCAGACCGTCGCGCGCAACCTGGTGCCGCTGGGCGGCATCCTGTTCCTCGGCTGGTCGGCGGACAACGTGCTCCTGCTCTACCTCGTCGACACGATGCTCGCGATGGGGGTGATGTTCGCGGGGCTCGCACGCCACTTCGCGCCGCCTACGAACCAGCCGGGCATGGCCGCGCGCATCAGCGCCGAATTCGGCTACGTGGCGGTCGCGCTGTTCCTCGCGGCGTTCATCTCCATCCCGCTCGGGATGCCGGTGTACATCATCCTCGCCGCCAGCGACGTGAGCGTCTCCGAGCTTTTCTCGGATCCGGCGTTCCGCGGCGGCCTCGTGATGCAGGCGATCGCGGCGTTCTGGTCCGGCTGGAGCCTGTACCGCGCGCTCGCGACGCACACGCCGGAGGAGCTGCGCCTGAAGCGCCGCTTCTCGCTCGTCTTCCTGCGCTGGGTGGCGGTGCTGATGGTCGCGTTCTCGGGCTTCGTGCTCGTGCTCGGCAAGTTCGCGTCGTTCGTCCTGGTCGCGGTGTACGCGGCAGCCAGCATCATGATCGACGTCGCCCCCGACAAGTTCCTGCGCGCGATGCCGGGCGGCGCGGAGGACGCCGAGCCGTTGCCCGGCGCCGCGTCCGGCGCGTCCCCGCAGGCTTCGTGGAAGGCGCGGCGCAAGGACAAGCGCAAGCGCTAAAACCCCGGAGGCTTTCGATGTTCACGCTCAATCCCTTGCCGCCCCAACTCGATCCGGCGCTCGTCGCCAAGCTCGCGCGCGCCGAGCCCGCGACCATCGGCCATTTTCGCCACTGGGGGTCGGCGAGATCCGCCGCTACGGCGTGCCGGTCTGGTGCCGCGGGCTGTCCGCGATCACCACCAAGCGCATCGGCCTCGGCGGCTCGTTCTGCGTGCCGGTGGCTGGCGAAGCAGAAGGGCCACTCTAGGCAGGTCGATGCAAAAGGCGTCCGCGCGCTTTTGCGCTATGGCGTCGCCGCCGGCACGCCGTCAGGTTCGCGCCGATACCCTGGCAAGGCGCAGCAGCCGCTCGAGCAACGTGTCGAGAGAGAGTACGCCGCGCCGTGCGCCGGCCGTGGGCGCAGGCGTCTGGCAGACCAGGTAGCGGTGTTCGGCGCCGACGAGGTCCGCCAGCTGCTCGAGGCGCGCGAGGTCTTGCGGCGCCACGCTCGCGGCAAGCTTGATTTCGATGGCGACCGTCGTTGCGTTCATCCGCAGCAGGAGATCGATCTCACGGCCGTCGCTCGTCCGCAGGAAGGTAGGATCCGGATCGATTCCATGGGCACCGAGGGCACCCAACACCTGCTCGATGACAAAGCCTTCCCAGCTTGCACCTGCCACCGGATGGCGTAGCAGCTCCGTGCGGGACGCGACTCGCAGCAAGGCGTGCAACAAGCCGCTGTCGCGGAAGTAGACCCTGGGACTCTTCGTGAGGCGCTTGCGGAGGTTTCCGCTCCACGGCGAAAGCCGCCGGATCAGATACGAACCCTCCAGGAAGTCCAGATACGAATTCACGGTGTGGTAGCTCAGGCCCAGACTCTGCCCGAGTGCCGACGCATTCCAGATCTGGCCATGCGCGGCAGCCAGCATATGCAAGAGCCGGGTCGTGACCTGCGGGCGAGCCGGCAGCCCCCACGCGGGCAGATCGCGTTGCGCCATCAGCGCGAGGTAATCCTCCTGCCAGGAAGGGAAACGCGCCGCTCGCAACACCCCGCCATCCGGAAATCCGCCCGCCAGCCAGAGCTGCGTCAGCGCTCGCTTGGAGAGCTCTCCCAGCAGGAAAGGCGTCAACTCGATGCGGGCAAGGCGACCGGCCAGCGACTCGGCGACCTCGCGCATCAGCGCCGGCGACACCGACCCCAGCAACAAGAAACGGCCGTTGCGTCGGCGGTCGGCGTCGATGGCTGACCGCAAGCGGGGAAACAACTCGGGCCACGCGTGCGCCTCGTCGACGACGACGAGGCGCCGGCCACGCCGCACCGTCTCCCAGTCGAGGTCGAGACGGACCCGGTCGGCTGGCTGCTCGGCATCGTAGTAGCGTCCCCCGAGTTGGCGGGCGAACGTGGTCTTGCCGCACTGGCGCGGCCCCAGCAGCGCGACCGCAGGGGAAACGGCGAGGCGGGAACGCACAAGCGACCGCACGAGTCGGCGCTTCATGAATGTGCATTATAGCAATCGATTTCTAATTTGCAAGACTATCGAAGAGACTCGATCAACCTCGATGCAAGAGGCGCAAGGCCGCTTCCTCGGCATTCGGCCTTCTGCATCGACCTGTCTAATTCATCTCCGCTGCCGTGCCCGGCGCCGGCGTGAATCCCAGGTCGCCGCGCGCCAGCGCGGCTTCGCGGCCGCCGAAGCTCGCCAGGAGCGCCGCCTGCCGTGCCTTCGCGCGCGCGTCGGTGCCTTCCGGATCGAGCACCGCGCGCAGACGGCGCTCGCCTTCGGCGAGCTCGCTCGCGTGGCGCGGATCGGCGGCAAGGTCGGCCACTTCCTCCGGGTCCTCGGCCAGGTCGAAAAGTTGCGGCGGCGCACCGACGTAATGGCAATACTTGAAGCGGCCGAACCGCAGCATGTACGCGCCCGCGGTCGATCCGGTCGCGTGGTACTCCGAGACCACCGGCCGCGGCGGCGTGGCGCCGTTGGCGATGGCCGCCAGCGACGCGCCGGGCAGCGGGCGGCCGCCCACCGTCGGCGGCTCTCCCGCGAACTCGAGGATGGTCGGCGCGCAGTCGATGATCGACACCGGCGTGTCGCACACCTGCCCGGCCGGCACACCGGGGCCGGCGACGATGAGCGGCACGCCCGCGCTTTCCTCGTACAGCGTCGACTTGCCCCACAGGCCGCGCGCACCCACGTTGTCGCCGTGGTCGCTCGTGTAGACGATGCGGGTGTCGCGCTCGAGCCCGCCGTCGCGCAACGCATCGAGGACCAGGCCCACCTGCTCGTCCATGAAGGACACGAGACCGGCATAGCCCGCGATGGCGCGCTTCACGTCGTCGTCGCCCGCGAAGTGCGGGTCGTAGTCGACGGTGTGCGCGTAGGTGTCGAGGAAGGGGTGATGCGGGCGCGCATCCTTCGCGTACAACTTGGGCATCGGCAGCTTCTGCCGCCAGTAGCGGTAGAACCAGTGCGGCGGCGCGGTGAGGGGAAAGTGCGGCGTGACGAACGAGACGAACAGCACCCACGGACTCGCCTGCTTCGGCGCCTCCTCGGCAAGCCAAACCTGCGCGCGCGCCGCGATGCCGCGGTCGTACGCGGTGTACGACGATTCGCCGGGGCCTGCGCGACGCGCCATCTTGTCCCCGCCCTTGCGCTTGGGAATGTTCTCGCGCACGAGGCCCTTGACGTCGCCGATGCCGTCGACGACGTGCATCGGCAGGAGTTCCTGCGAGAATCCGTGGTCGTCGCCCTTGCGGCCGCGAAAGTGGAGCTTGCCGATGGACACGACGCGATGGCCCGCGTCGCGCAGCGCGTGATGCCAGCTCGGGATCGAGCCCTCGTAGGCGTCGCCGTTGTCCCAGTAGCCGATGTCGTGCACGTAGCGCCCGGTCGCAAAGCCTGCGCGCGCCGGCACGCAGATCGGACACGTCGTGTACGCCGACGAAAAGCGCGTGCCGCGGGCGGCGAGCGCGTCGAGATTGGGTGTCTGAACGAACGGATGGCCGGCCGCGCCCAGGAACTTCGGGTTGTGCTCGTCGGACATGAGCACGAGGACGTTGGTGGGACGCATGCTTCGAGTATGGCACACCGGTGCTATGCTTCGCGCAGCCAGAGGAGGACATCATGTATCGAGTGCTCGCGCAGCTTGCCGCCGCCGTACTCTTCCTGACGAGCGCGACGGTTCACGCCCAGGGCTATCCCACGAGGCCGGTGCGCCTCATCGTCGCCGACTCCCCGGGCGGGTCGCCGGACCAGCTTGCGCGGCTGCTTGCCGAGAAGCTTTCCGCGGGCCTGGGCCAGCAGGTCGTCGTGGAGAACAAGGCGGGCGCCGCCGGAATTCTCGGCGCCGAAGCCGCGGCCAAGTCGCCCGCCGACGGCTACACGCTGCTCATGACGACGACCTCGATCTACGCGATCCTGCCCAACCTGCGCAAGAATCTGCCGTACGACCCGGTCAGGGACTTCGTGCCGATCTCGCGCATCGCCACCGCGTCCAACGTGCTGGTGGTGAACAACGCGCTGCCCGCGAAGAACGTGGCGGAGCTCATCAAGCTCGCGAAGGACAAGCCGGGCGCCATGAACTACGCATCCGCGGGCGTCGGAACCCCGGCGCACCTCGCGGGCGAGATGCTGAACCTGCTGGCCGACATCAAGGTCGCGCACGTCCCGTACAAGGGCGCGGCGCCGGCGTTGCTCGACGTGATCGCCGGCAACGCGCAATACCTCATCACCTCGCCGATCGCCGCCAGCGCGCACCTGCAGGGTGGACGCGTGCGCGCGATCGCCACCACCGGCCCTGCGCGCAACCCGGCGCTGCCCGACCTGCCGCCGATCGCGGACACGGTGCCCGGGTACGAGATCACGCAGAGCTGGGGCATCGTCGTTCCCGCAGGCACGCCGTCGGATGTGGTGCAAAAGCTCTCCGACGAGATCGTCAAGGCGATGAACCTGCCCGAGGTGAAGGCGAAGGTCTCCAGCACCGGCGCAACGCCGGTCGGCGACCGTCCGGCCGAGTTCGACGCGTACATGGCCAAGGAGCGGCAGCGCCTGGGCGAGGTCGTCGCCAAGCGCGGCATCGTGCTCAACGACTAG
>JADLEZ010000279.1 GCA_020845855.1 Burkholderiales bacterium | reverse complement strand
GACGACGGGGCAATCATCAAGGTCATCGGGGTGGGCGGCTGCGGCGGCAACGCCGTGGAGCACATGATCGACCGCGGCCTGTCGGGCGTCGAGTTCGTCTGTGCCAACACGGACGCACAAGCGCTCAAGCGATCGACCGCGCGCACCCAGCTGCAATTGGGCTCCACACTTACCCGCGGCCTCGGGGCGGGGGCGAAGCCCGAGATCGGCCGCGACGCCGCGATGGAGGATCGCGACCGCATCGCGGAGATGATCAACGGCGCCGACATGCTGTTCATCACCGCCGGGATGGGCGGCGGCACCGGGACGGGTGCGGCGCCCGTGATCGCCGACATCGCGAAATCGATGGGCATCCTCACCGTCGCCGTCGTCACGCGGCCGTTCCGCTTCGAGGGCAAGCGCCAGAAAGTCGCGCAGGCGGGGATCGAGGAGCTCGGCAAGAAAGTCGACTCGCTTATCGTCATCCCCAACGACAAGCTGATCGACGTGCTCGGCGAGGACATCCCGCTCCTCGACGCGTACGCCGCCGCCAACGACGTGCTGCACGGCGCCGTATCCGGCATCGCCGAGGTCATCAACAACGCGGGACTGGTCAACGTCGACTTCGCCGACGTGCGCACCGTGATGGGCGAGGTCGGCATGGCGATGATGGGCTCGGCCACCGCGAGCGGCACGGAACGCGGGAAGCTCGCCGCCGAGCAGGCGGTGCGCAGCCCGCTGCTGGAGGACGTGAACCTCGCCGGCGCACGCGGCGTGCTGGTCAACGTCACCGCGTCCGCCGGTCTCAAGATGAAGGAGTACTACGAGGTCATGAACACGATCAAGGAATTCACCGCGGACGACGCGATGGTGATCGTGGGCACGGTGATCGACGACGCGATGGGCGACGACCTGCGCGTCACCATGATAGCGACCGGCTTGGGCGGCGCCGCGGCGCAGGCCAAGCGTCCGCCCAGGCTCGAGGTGCTCGAGGCGCCGGCGGTGATCGAGCGCACCGGCACCGACAACGTGGGGTACACGGAAACTATCGACTACGACCGCCTCGACCAGCCGGCGGTGATGCGCAAGGGCCGCGCCACGCCACCCGCGTCGGCAGCGCCTGCCTTCGACGCTTCCGAGATTCCAGCGTTCCTGCGCAAGCAGGCGGATTAGTCCCGAATCTGCTAAAATGGAAAGCTAACCCGTTGACGCGACGGGAATAACCGCATGCTCAAGCAACGAACGCTGAAGAAGCTCACCCGGACGACGGGGGTGGGAGTGCACACGGGTGCGCGCGTGGAGATGACCCTGCGGCCGGCGCCGGTCGACACCGGGATCGTCTTCCATCGCGTCGACCTGCCGCAGCCCGTTGCCATGCCCGCGCTCGCGCAAAACGTCGGCGATACGCGCCTGTCGTCGACGCTCAAGGCGGGCGGGACGAGCCTGTCCACCGTCGAGCACCTCATGTCGGCACTCGCGGGCCTGGGCATCGACAACCTGCACGTCGACGTCGCCGGCCCTGAGCTCCCGATCATGGACGGGAGCTCCGCACCGTTTCTCTTCCTGCTGCAATCGGCGGGGGTCGAGGAGCAGAACGGCGCCAAGCGCTACCTGCGCGTCACCGCACCGGTCGAAGTGGGTGACGGCGACAAATGGGCACGCGCGACGCCGTTCGACGGCTTCAGGCTCGACTTCACCATCGATTTCCCGCATCCGGTGTTCGGGTCGGAGAACCGCAATGTCGTGGTCGACTTCGCGGCGCACTCGTACGCGAAGGAGGTCGCGCGCGCGCGGACTTTCGGCTTCATGCAGGACGTGGAGGCGATGCGCGCCGCCGGCCTGGGCTTGGGCGGGAGCCTGCAGAACGCGATCGTGCTCGACGACTTCAAGGTGCTGAACAGCGAAGGGCTGCGCTACGACAACGAGTTCGCGCGTCACAAGGTGCTCGATGCGATCGGCGACCTGTACCTCCTCGGCTATCCGCTCATCGGGCAGTACACGGCGTACAAGTCCGGGCACGCGCTCAACAACCAACTCTGTCGCGCCCTGCTTGCGCGCGCCGACGCGTTCGAGATCGTGACCTTTGCCGACGAGAAGACGGTTCCATCCGCCTTCCACGATTGGATGGTCAAGCCGGCATAGGTGCTTCGAGATGGGGCCGTGCGGCCAATTTTGAGATGGTGATCGTCCGGCTGCTGCTATTTCTGGCGATAGCGGCGATTGTCGGGGCTGGCCTCTTCTACCTGTTCACCCGCGACCGGCGTTTCCTGCGCTTTCTGGTCCAGGTGGTGAAGTTCGCCGTCTATCTCCTGGCCGGCGTTCTGCTGTTCCTGCTCCTGGAACGCCTAGTGCTTGTCGTTTGACAACAACCAGCACTAGCCGGCTCGCCGGACCAGCCGCAGGACCGCCTCCCGCAGGGGTCCGGGCGGTAACGTGGCGGCAAGTTCGCGCAACGCCGCGGAATCGACCCTATTTCCATGTTGTTCCGGCGCTTTCCCGCTCGCAGGGATGTTCACTGCAACTTGCACGCGCACCTCGATTTGCGTAAAGTGCAACCCTTCCCGCCGAAGGCCGGCGAGGAGGTCGGGTGAGCGCTGGCGGACCACCGCGGCGATCGCGCCCGCCGGGACCGCTAACTTGAGCGTCTGCGCCCCGGCTTCCGCCACCCGCACTCGATCGGCCAGCGCCCGCGGCAGCATTCGGCGCACGGCGGCAGTCAGTTGGGATTCCTGCTGCATGCGTTGGTGCCACGCGGCGATTTGCTCGTCGCCCGCGAGGATGCGCGACAACGGCCTTGCCGTGCTGGGTTTCACGTCGCTTCGCTGCCGGTGCAGTACGTGGTCGGAGGTTACACCTAGTGAACATCATTCTGGTCGCGGACGCCACCGCCAAAGCGCGGACGATCACGCTCGACTGGCGGCACTGGGCGCTCGGCGGCGCCGCGCTGTTCGTGCTGTTCGTCACCTTCACCTTCGCGTTCAATTTCGTCACGCTCAAATGGCTGGCGGCCACCCAGAATCCGTGGCTGGCGACGATCGTGCTCGCCGACCAGCGCGAGGAGGCAGCGCGCGTGCAGGAGCGCGTGCAGGGGCACCTCAACGCCATGGCCGTGCGGCTGGGCGAATTGCAGGCGCAGATGCTGCGTCTCGAGAACATCGGCGACCGCCTCGCGCGCTCCGCCGGACTCAAACCGCAGGAACTGCCGGGACCCCCGGGCCGCGGCGGCGCCCCGTCGTCGCTGCCGCCGCGCAACCTGTCGGTCGGTGAGTTTCGCGGCCTGGTCCAGAGTTTAAGCAAGCAGATGGACCTGCGCTCCGACCAGTTTTCGGTGCTCGACGCGCTGCTGGTGCACGACTCCGCCAATCGCAAATTCCTTCCCAGCCTGTTTCCAATCCTCGACGGCTGGTATTCGTCGAACTTCGGGTGGCGCATCGACCCGTTCAGCGGCCAGCAGTCGATGCACGAGGGCATCGACTTCCCGGCAGAGGCGGGCACGCCGATCGTCGCAACGGCGAGCGGCAAGGTCGTCTTCGCGGACTGGCACGTCGCCTATGGTAGAATGGTCGAAATCGACCATGGCAACGGCCTCGTCTCGCGCTACGCCCACACGTCGGGCCTGTTCGTGCGGGAGGGCGACCTCGTGATGCGCGGGCAGCGGGTCGCCACGGTCGGCTCCACCGGACGCTCCACCGGCCCGCACCTGCACTTCGAGGTCCGGCTCAATGGCGTCCCGCAGAACCCGGCACGGTTCCTGCAAGCGTCGAACCTGAGCTTGAACTAGGTCACCGGTCCTTACGGTCCCCACGCAGGCGGGGTGAGGCGCTCCTCACCCCTTGTCTTTTGGTAGCGTCGGCAGCACTTAAACTGACCGCACCACCCCGTTCCGCACGATGATCTCCAACATCCTCACGCGCATCTTCGGCTCCCGCAACGAGCGGCTGCTGAAGCAGTACAGCCAGGCCGTCCGCCAGATCAACGCGCTCGAGCCCACGGTCGCCGCGCTTTCCGACGAGGACTTGCGCAACAAGACCGCCGAGCTCAAAACGCGGGTCGCCGGTGGCGCATCCCTCGACGACGTGCTCCCCGAGGCCTTCGCGGTCGTGCGCGAGGCCGGCAAGCGCACGCTGTCCATGCGCCACTTCGACGTGCAGCTCCTGGGCGGCATGGCGCTGCACAACGGAAAGATCGCGGAAATGCGCACCGGCGAAGGCAAGACGCTGGTCGCCACACTCCCCGCGTATCTCAACGCGCTGACCGGCAAGGGCGTGCACATCGTCACCGTCAACGATTACCTCGCGCAGCGCGACGCCGACTGGATGGGCCGCATCTATCGCTTCCTGGGTCTCACCGTGGGGGTGAACCTGTCGCAGATGCCGCACGCCGACAAGCATGCGGCGTACGCGGCGGACATCACCTACGGCACCAACAACGAGTTCGGCTTCGACTACCTGCGCGACAACATGGTGTTCGCGCCGGGCGAGCGCGTGCAACGCAGCCTCACGTACGCGATCGTCGACGAAGTGGACTCGATCCTGATCGACGAGGCGCGCACGCCGCTCATCATCTCCGGCCAGGCGGACGACAACATCGAGATGTACTACCGCCTGAACGATCTGGCGCCCAAGCTCACCCGGCAGAAGGAGGAGAAAGGCCCGGGCGACTTCTGGGTCGACGAGAAGGGGCGCCAGGTCCTGCTCTCCGAGGAAGGCCACGAGCGGGTGGAGTCGCTGCTCGGCCAGGCCGGCCTCATTCCCGCCGGCTCGACGCTGTACGACGCGCACAACATCTCGCTGGTGCACCACCTGTACGCGGCGCTGCGCGCGCACGCGCTGTTCCACCGCGACCAGCACTACGTGGTGCAGAACGGCGAAGTGATCATCGTCGACGAGTTCACCGGCCGCCTGATGGCGGGCCGCCGCTGGTCGGACGGCCTGCACCAGGCGGTCGAGGCCAAGGAAGGTGTGACCATCCAGAAGGAGAACCAGACGCTCGCGTCGATCACCTTCCAGAATTACTTCCGCATGTACGGCAAGTTGGCCGGCATGACGGGCACGGCCGACACCGAGGCGTTCGAGTTCCAGCAGATCTACCACCTCGAAACGGTGGTGATCCCGACGCACATGCCCATGGTCCGCAAGGACGAGAACGATCTGGTCTTCCGCACCTTCCAGGAGAAGGTCGACGCGATCATCGCGGACATCAAGGACTGCCACGCCCGCGGCCAGCCGGTGCTCGTCGGCACCACGTCGATCGAGAGCTCGGAGCTGCTGTCGGGTTACCTTGCGAAGGAAAAGCTGCCGCACGAGGTGCTGAACGCGAAGCAGCACGCGCGCGAGGCGGAGATCGTCGCTCAGGCGGGCAAGGCCAAGTCGATCACCATCGCCACCAACATGGCCGGCCGCGGCACCGACATCGTGCTGGGCGGGCAACTGGAGCCCTTGATCCTCAAGATTCGCGACGACGAGTCCCTGCTGCCCTCCGAGAAGGAGCGCGAGATCGGGAAGATGCGGGCGGAATGGCAGGTGCGCCACGACGAGGTCGTCAAGGCCGGCGGTTTGCACATCGTGGGGACCGAGCGGCACGAGTCGCGGCGCATCGACAACCAGCTCCGCGGCCGCGCCGGCCGCCAGGGCGACCCCGGCTCGTCGCGCTTCTTCCTCTCGCTCGAGGATCCGCTGCTGCGCATCTTCGGCGGGGAGCGCCTCGGGGTCATCATGCAAAAGCTCAAGATGCCCGAGGGCGAGCCGATCGAGCACTCGATCGTCAACCGCAGCATCGCCAAGGCGCAGAACCGTGTGGAGTCGCGCAACTTCGACATCCGAAAGCAGCTTCTCGAGTACGACGACGTGGCGAACGACCAGCGCCGCGTCATCTACCAGCAGCGCAACGAGTTGCTCGAGAGCAGCGACATCGCCGACACCATCCGCAACATGATCCGCGGCCAGATCGAGGACACGGTGAAGCTTCACGTGCCGCCGGAGTCGGTCGAGGAGCAATGGGACGCGGCGGGGCTGACGACGCAGCTCGCGGCGGACTACCAGATCGACGCGCCGGTCGCCGACTGGATGAAGAACGACCCCGACCTCACCGACGAGACGATCCGCGAGCGCGTGGTCGAGCTCGCGCAGAAGGCGTGGACGGAGCGCGAGGAGCGCTACACTCCGGAGATCATGCGCCAGGTCGAGCGCAGCCTCATGCTGCAGTTCCTCGACCACCACTGGCGCGAGCACCTGGGCTCGCTCGACCATCTGCGCCAGGGCATCCACCTGCGCGGCTACGCGCAGAAGAACCCGAAGCAGGAATACAAGCGCGAGTCTTTCGAGCTCTTCTCCGACATGCTCGACCGCATCAAGCAGGACGTGGTCAAGCTGATGCTCACCGTGCAGCTGCGCGGCGAGGAGGACGTGAAGGCGGTCGAGGAAACGGAGAGCGTCAGCAACGTCAAGTACCAGCACGCGGGCTACGACGAGGCGCTGGCCGGTCCCACGGACGACGGCGACGTGGCCGTCGCGCCGCCGCCGCCGTTCACGCGCGCCTCCGAGAAGGTCGGGCGCAACGATCCATGCCCGTGCGGAAGCGGGAAGAAGTACAAGCATTGCCACGGGAAGTTTTGACGTACGCGAAAGGCGTTCGTGCGAGCGGTGGATGCCGTCATGCCGGGGGCGCGCCTTTCGCGTCCGGAGAGAGTCGGGCGGGCGGCTAGGGGCGGCCCGTCGCCGCCCGCGAGCAACAGCCACGAAACAACGAGCGTCTTGCACGCATTCTTCCTTCGCTAATCAACGTGCCGGTCCACTACACCCCTCCTACACCTGAATCGCTGCTTCCGGTGCCGGGCGTTGTGCTCGGCGCGGCGAAGGCTGCGATCAAGAAATGGGACCGCGACGACGTGCTGCTCGTCGTGTGCCATCCCGGCACCGTCGCCGCCGGCGTCTTCACGCAGAACCGCTTCTGCGCCGCACCCGTTACCGTTTGCCGCGAGCACCTCGCGCGCGGCGGCGCGATGCGCGCGCTCGTCGTCAACGCGGGCAACGCCAACGCAGGCACCGGCGACGCGGGGTTGGCCGACGCACACGCGGAATGCATCGCGGTGGCGCGCCTTATCGAATGCGCGCCGGAGGAAGTGCTGCCGTACTCGACCGGCGTGATCATGGAGCCGCTGCCGGTGGAGCGGATACTCGCAGCGCTGCCCGCCGCGAGATCGGCGGCACGCGCCGACGGCTGGCTCGCCGCCGCCCGCGCGATCATGACCACCGACACCGTGCCCAAGGGGGCGTCGCGCCGCATCGACGTGGGCGGCGCCGCGGTCACCGTCACCGGCATCTGCAAGGGCGCCGGCATGATCCACCCGGACATGGCCACCATGCTCGCGTTCATGGCCACCGACGCACCGATTGCCGCACCGCTGCTGCGGGACATCGTGCGCGAGGTCGCCGGCGTCTCGTTCAACGGCGCGACCGTCGACGGCGACACGTCGACCAACGACAGCTTCGTGCTCGCGGCCACCGGGCGCGCGGGCATCGCGCCGATCGCGAGCGCTGCCGACCCGCGACTTGGCACGGTGCGGGCGGCGATCGAGGAGTGCGCGGTGGCGCTGGCGCAGGCCATCGTGCGCGACGGCGAAGGCGCCACCAAGTTCATCGCCATCCGCGTCGAGGGCGGCAAGAGCGTGGACGAGTGCAAGCGCGTGGCGTTCGGCATCGCGCATTCGCCGCTCGTGAAGACCGCGTTCTTCGCGTCCGACCCCAACCTCGGGCGCATCGTGTGTGCGATCGGCAACACCGCGGCGCCCGACACCGACCCGGCCAAGGTCTCGTTCTGGCTCGACGACGTGCTGGTGGTCGACCGCGGCGGCCGTGCGGCGAGCTATCGCGAGGAAGACGGGCAGCGCGTGATGAAGCAGGAGGAGATCACCGTGCGGGTCGACCTCGGACGCGGCAAGGCGGCGGCAACCGTGTGGACCTGCGACTTCTCGCACGACTACGTGTCGATCAACGCCGATTATCGTTCGTGACCAAGGAACTGTCGCACTTGATTGCGCGCGCCGAAGGCGTCCTCGAGCGCGTCGAGGCGCTGCTGCCGCCGGCGCTCCCGGATCCCGACTGGAAGAAGGTCGCCGCCGCGCGCTGGCGCAAGCGCTCCGGCCGCGGCTACCTGCAGGCGGTCGCGCATCCGCACGCGATCCGCTTGGACGACCTGGTCGCGGTCGACGACCAGAAGCAGCGCATCGACGCCAACACGCGCCAGTTCGTTGCTGGGTATCCGGCCAACAACGTGCTCCTCACCGGCTCGCGCGGCACCGGCAAGTCGTCGCTGGTGAAAGCGATGCTCGCGAAGTACGCAGCGAGGGGCATGCGCCTCATCGAGGTCGACAAGGCGGACCTCACCGACCTGCCCGACATCGCCGAGCGCGTGGCGGACAAGCCGTACCGCTTCGTCGTCTTCTGCGACGACCTCACGTTCGACGCGGGCGAGGCGGGCTACAAGGCGCTCAAGGTGATGCTCGACGGCTCGATCGCCGGCAGCGCGGGCAACGTCGTGGTGTACGCGACCTCCAACCGCCGGCACCTTTTGCCCGAGTACTTCAGCGAGAACCTCGAGACCAAGCACGTCGGCGAGGAAGTGCATCCGGGCGAGTCGGTGGAGGAGAAAATTTCGCTGTCCGAGCGCTTCGGACTGTGGATCTCCTTCTACCCGTTCTCGCAGGACGACTACCTGTCCGCGGTGGAAGCCTGGCTCGCGCACTTCGGCGTCAAGCCCGCTTCCAGCGCGCGCGAGAGCGAGGCGCGCACGCGCGAGGCGCTGCAATGGGCGTTGCAGCGCGGGTCGCGCAGCGGGCGCGCGGCGTGGCAGTTCGCGAAGAACTTTGCCGGCGCACAGGCGCTGAAGTCGCGGCGATAGATGCGGCTTCGCACGCGCGGCAGTTATCCCTCACCCGCCCTCTCGGGCACCCTCTGCCCGCGAGTAAGCGAGGCGGCGAGCGAAGCGAGCAAAGGCCCGAAGGGCGCGTCGCCGAGCGACCGAGGGCGACCGACAACGCTCGCGTCCCGCGTTGCCTCGCCGGTTCCGGAGGTCGCCGCGGGGAGAGGGACATCTGCGGCGGCGCCTCCCTCGCTCACCCTCTCCCCGCAAGCGGGAAGAGGGATGGGGTGAGGGGAGTGTTCCGGAGCCACTGAAATGCCAATCGTCCGCGTCGCCGCTGCCGTGATTCTGCGGCGCGACGGCCAGGTGCTGCTCGCGCAGCGTCCCCCCGGGAAGGCGTACGAAGGGTACTGGGAGTTCCCCGGCGGCAAGCTCGAGCCGGGCGAATCGCCGCGGCATGCCCTCGATCGCGAGCTAAAGGAAGAGCTCGGCATCGACGTGCGGCGCGCCTCGCCCTGGCTCGTGCAGGAGTTCGTCTACCCGCACGCGCATGTCGAGCTTAATTTCTTTCGCGTGTTCGCGTGGGAGGGAGAGCCCGCGAGCCACGACGGGCAGGCGTTCGCGTGGCAAGCTCCGGGCCGCTACACCGTGGGGCCGCTGCTGCCGGCCAACACGCGCATCCTGCGTGCGCTCGAGCTGCCGCTCCTGTACGGAGTCACCAATGCGGAGGACAGCGGCGAGGATAGCTTCCTCGCGTGCGCGGCGCGTGCCCTGGCCGATGGGTTGAAGCTCGTGCAGGTGCGCGACCGGACGTGGCCGCCCGATCGCCGGCGCGCGCTCGTTGAACGGTTACTCCCGCTCGCACGTCGACATGGCGCGCGCGTGCTGTGGAACGGCAGCGACGACGAAGCGCGTGCGTGCGGCTGCGACGGCGTGCACTGGACCGCCGAGCGGTTGCGTGCCGCGCGCGCGCGGCCTGCGGACCTGCTCGTCGCGGCGTCCGTGCATACGCGCGAGGAGATCGCGCACGCGGGCGCGCTCGACCTCGACTTCGCGGTGCTGGGACCGGTCGCGGCTACGCCCACGCATCCGTTCGCCACGCCGCTCGGCTGGCAAAGCTTCGCGCGAATGATCGAAGGCGCGCGCCTGCCGGTGTATGCCCTGGGCGGGCTCGCCCCGGCTGATCTCGACGCTGCGCTCGACCACGGCGCGCAAGGTGTCGCGCTGCGCCGCGGTGCTTGGCCCTGCTAGGCTAGCTAGTAACGCTTGTCTTCCGGTTCCTGCGCGTCGCCGTCCTCGGGAGGATCCTCGGCCGGAACGCGGTAGCGCTCCGCCGCCCATTGCCCCAAGTCGATCAGCTTGCAGCGCTCCGAGCAGAACGGACGGAACCTCGACGCTGGCGTCCATTCCACCTTCGCGCCGCATTGCGGGCAGGCGACGGCTTTGGTCATCCCGGCTTCACCCGGATGAGCGGACACAGCATCACGCGCACGTCGCGCATGTTGGTCTCAACGCGCACGCACTTCTCGCGAACCGGCGCAAGCCCGTGCGCCGCGTAGACCTGCGCCGCCATTTTCTCGTCATGGGAGAGCGAGAAGAGCGGCCCCTGGTGTGTCGCAATCATGCGCTCCACCCGCTTCGCGAGACCGGTCTTCTCACCCGGGCGGATCACGTTGTTGTAGGCGCCGACGTGACGCGCGCCCGGCGTCATGAACGGCAGCAGATACGCCATCGGCGCGTCGGAGGCCAGCACCACCAGCGCATCGTCCGGCACCTTCGGCACGTCGACCGCGAACCATCGCTCGCCGAAGGGGATGTGCCCCCAGTTCGTCGCACGCGTGGTGGCGATGAGCGTGATCGCGAGAATCGTCACCGCCACCGGCAGCGCGCGCGCACGCAGCATGTGGCGCATGAGTCCCACGATGAGCGCGCCGCAGAGAAGCTCGAGTGCGAGGATGTAGCGGTAGATCGAGTACTGGGCGGCCCACAGCAGGAACGCCGCCACCCAGAATGCGCCGAGGAAATACCACGGCGCCGCGGCCGGGACCGGGTCGAGCGCGCGCTTGCGCGCCGTCGGTGACGTGACGAACGCGACCAGCCACACGGCCCCGGCCACCAGCGCAAGGGTGTACAGCGTGCCCATGCGCGCGTCGCGGTACGCGACTTCGGCCACGAAGAACTCGCTGGGCCGGAACATTTCGTAGGGGAGGAGGAGCCACCCTTGCAGCGTGAACGGGCCGAACCCGCGCTCGAGCACCGGCCATGGATTGAACCACGGCGAGCGGAAGTACTCGTTGAGGTAGGGAAACACCGGGCTGCCGAACTGCGACCACAGCGTCGACCACCACCAGCCGATCGCCAGCGCGAGACCGGCCGCCACCGCGACCGCGAACCAGAACGCTTCGCGAATTCCGGCGAGCGGCTCCCGGAACAGGGGGCGGCGCGCCACGAACGCGACGCAGCCAGCAACCGCGAAGGTGGCCGCGGTGAGCTTCAGTCCGCTCGCGACGCCGGCGATGAACCCCGCGATCAGCAGCGCCCGCACGGGCAGCCGCGCGAACCCCGCGGTCGCCAACGCCCGCACGAGCACCCACAGCGCGGCGAGCACGAGCGCGGCGATCGGCCACTCGTTCATCGTGGTGCCGAGCGTGCCCCAGCCCATGGCGCCGGTGATGCCGATGCCGAACGCAGCGATGCGCAGCACCACGCCTGCCGCCGATGCACCGGCGGGGAACAGGATCGCGACGATCTTCCAGAGGAAGAACGCGGCGAAGCCGGCGGGAATCGCCAACGCGAACGCGACGGCCTTCGGCGGCAGGCCGCTTTCGACCAGCAGATAGAAGTACAGATCGAGCGTGGCATTGTGGAAGGTCTGCAGCTGCGCGGCCACCCAGTCGTGGCCGAGGATGCGCCCGTGCACGACCGCCCACGGGTCGTAGAAGTGGTAGTTCAGGAGGTCCCAGTTCGCGTCCTGTCCCCGGGCGATCGCCGCCAAGCCCGCGACGGCGATGCACAGAACGAGGAAGCCCGCGTCGCGCCACGCGGTGGACGGCGGTAGTCCCGCGGTCAAGGCTCGGCGCGTCCGCGGCAGGTGGACGCGCAAGACGCATGCATGACTCTCGTTTTTGCGTCGGTTGTTGCCCGCGGGCGCCGAAGGGCCGCTCCCGAGGCGCCCGCCTGGCGCCGTCCCCGATGCAAAAGGCGCGCCATCGCTGTTGCGTCAGTCGCCGATCGCACGGACGCCTTTTGCATCGGCCCTTAAAGATTGCAGAACATCAGTTCGAACTCCACGTCGCGGTCGTAGACCGCGCCGCGGTCCATGCCCGAGACGCCGAGGAAGCGGATGTTGAGCGCGTACTTGTTCGCGCTGATCTCGGGCACGCAGGAATGCCGCCTCGCGATGGTCAAGCGCAGGAGTTGCGCCACCTTGGTGGTGGTGAGCATGAGCTGGAATACGCCGCGGTACGCGGTATGCCGGCTCGCACGGCCGTTGTCGCGCAGGAGCTTCAGGACGATCGCGGCGCCGGCGCGGATCGGCGCGAAGGGCTCGATCCAGCCCTTGAGGTCGGTGCGGCGCGCACCCGGGTCCTGGTGCAGCCACCAGTGATAGGCGGGCAGGTCGAACTCGCAGACGCCCCCGGGAATCGCGGTGCGCTGCTTGATCGCCATCAGCCACTCGTTCTCGCGCAGGTGCGCGCCGACCTTGCCGGCCTGCGCGAGGAGCTGCGCGTTGACGGCGTCGATCTGCGCGAGGAGCTCTTCGAGCGTCCGTTGCTCGATCTGCGGGTTCTGCCGCAGCGGGGAGAGCATCTGCTTCTGCCGCTCGAGCTCCTGCAAAAGATCGGTCTTCAGATCCGCGCGCGCGGCGACGTCGGTGATCTCGAACAGCGCGAGGAGCGCCGCGTGATGGTCCTGCGCCGCGTCCAGCGCTCCGAAGTGGGACACCCGCGCGAACAAGTCCTCGAGGCGCATCAATGTGCGCACCCGCTCGTTCAACGGATGTTCGTAGCGGATCACCGGCGGCCAGCTCTCATCCGTCATTGTCCTTCGGAACCGCGCGCCGGTTCAAGCGCGAATCGGGCCGCGAGATCGCGATACAGGGCATGCAGGCGCGTGACCTGGGGCGCGAGCGCGGCGAGCGGTCCGCCGTTGTCGATCACGTCGTCCGCCCGCGCGAGGCGTTGCGCGCGCGGGAGCTGGGCCGCCATGATGGCCCTCACCTCCTCCGCGGCGAGGCCGCTGCGCGCCGTCACCCGCGCGACCTGCACGTCCTCCGGGCAATCGACGACCAGCACGCGCGCCACGCGGGAGGTGAGATTGCCGCGCTCGAACAGCAGCGGCACGCTCAGGATGCCATACGGTCCGCGCCAGGCGGCGATCTCGGCGGCAAGCCGCGCGAGGATGAGCGGATGCAGGAGCGCTTCGAGGCGCGCCCGGGCAACGGGATCGGCGAACACGGTCCGGCGCAGCCAACCGCGGTCGAGGCCGCCGTCGGCCGCCCGTGCCTGCGGCCCGAAGGCTTCGATCACGGCGGCATGTCCGGGCTCGCCGCGGGCGCTGACTGCGTGCGCCGCCGCGTCGGCATCGGCGATCTCGACCCCAAGCTCCGCGAACGCGTCGGCCACCACCGTCTTGCCGCTGCCGATGCCGCCCGTGAGTCCGACGACGTAAGGCATTGCGCAACCTCAACCGCCGGGGAAGTACACCCGAACGAGCGCCGGGCCGAAGAACAGCGCGATCATGCCCGCGATCGCAAGATAAGGACCGAAGGCGAGCGGCACGTTGTGATCGCGGCCCTTGAACGCGACGAGCGCGAGGCCGATGGCCGCACCCACCACGGACGAGCCGAGCACGATGAGCGGCAGCACCTTCCAGCCGAGCCATGCGCCCAGCGCCGCGAGGAGCTTGAAGTCGCCGTAGCCCATGCCCTCCTTGCCGCGGATCAGCTTGAACAGCCAATAGATGCTCCACAGCACGAGGTAGCCCGCGATCGCGCCGATCACCGCTTCGCGCAGCGGCACGAACAGGCCGAAGGTATTGGCGAGGAGCCCGCCCCACAAAAGCGGCAGCGTGATGTCGTCGGGGAGGAGCTGGGTGTCGAAATCGATGAAGGTGAGTGCGACGAGCGTCCACAGGAGCGCGCAGGCCGCCACACCCTGCCATGTCGGCCCGAACTTGGCGATGGAGAGCGCGGCGGACAACGCTCCCAGCACCTCGACGACCGGGTAGCGCGCGGAGATCGCCGTGCCGCAGGCCGAGCACTTGCCGCGCAACAGGAGCCACGACAGCACGGGGATGTTCTCCCCCGCGGTGATCGGGTGGCCGCACCCGGGGCACGCGGAGCGCGGGAGCACGAGGTTGTAGCGCGGGCGCTCCTCCGGCGCCTCGCCCTTCAACTCCGCGCACTGGTCCTGCCAGCCGCGCTCCAGCATCCGCGGCAGGCGGTGGATCACCACGTTGAGGAAGCTGCCGACGATGAGCCCCACGATCGCGGCGATGGCGATCGCCACCACCGGATCGACGAAGAGCGGCTGCATCGAGAACCTATCTCAGAATCGGGTGCAAAGGGCCTGCGAGGGAAACTAGGGTCAGACACTCATTTCCGTTCAGTCTTGCGCATGGCTCGGGCGGAAATGAGTGTCTGACCCTAATTTCCGCGGACACGTAGTCTGCGGACGTCAAGACTAGCAACATGATGCAGAACCCGATCGAAGACGAGAGTGAACGCACGACGCGCGTGGTTTCGTGCCGTTTCCGGCGGCCGTCCGACGGGCCGCCCCTAGGACGGCCGCCTGACATCAACCTCGATGCAAAAGGCGCAACGCCGCTTCCTCGTCATTCGCGGACGGCTCGGACGCCTTTTGCATCGACCTGCTAGATTACCGCGCCGAGCTTGAAGATCGGCAGGTACATCGCCACCACCAGGCCGCCGACGATGACGCCCAGGAACACGATGATGATGGGCTCGAGCAGGCTCGACAGCGCGGCCACCGCGTCGTCCACCTCGCGCTCGAAATAGTCCGCGACCTTGCCCAGCATGTTGTCCAGCGAGCCCGATTCCTCGCCGATCTGCACCATCTGCAGCACCATGGTGGGGAACAGGCCCGTATTGCTCATGGCGTTGGTGAGGCTGGTGCCGGTGCTGACCTCGGTCTGGATCTTGCGCGTCCCCGCGACGTACAGCATGTTGCCCGACGCGCCGCCCACGGCGTCGAGCGACTCGACCAGCGGCACGCCGGCCGCGAACATGGTTTGCAGCGTTCGGGTCCAGCGGGCGATGGTCGCCTTTTCGAGGATGGGCCCGATGACCGGAAACTTGAGAATGAGGCGATCGAACCCGAGCCGGAACGCGCTGGATCGGCGATGGAGGATTCCGAACCCGATCACCATGCCCGCGATGACAAGGGCGATCAGCCACCACCAGGTCACGACCCACTCGGAGATGGCCATCACGATCAGCGTGGGAGCCGGAAGGTCCGCGCCGAAGTTCGCGAACACCTTCTTGAAGGCCGGCACCACCCACACCATGATGATCCAGAGCACGACGATCGCCACCAGGATCACGGAGATCGGGTAGAAGAGCGCGGACTTGATCTTGCTCTTGATGGCGAGGATCTTCTCTTTGTAGGTGGCGAGTCGCTCGAGTACGGCATCGATCGTGCCGGAGGCCTCGCCCGCGGCGACCAGGTTGCAGTACAGCGCGTCGAAATGCCCCGGGTGCTCGCGGAACGCCTGCGACATCGACGAGCCGGTCTCGATCTTGTTCTTGATGTCCATCATGAGGCGCGAGAAGCGCGCGTTGCTGTGGCCGCGCGCGACGATCTCGAACGCCTGCAGCAGCGGCACGCCGGCCTTGAGCATCGTCGCGAGCTGCCGGGTGAAGAACGTGATGTCCTTCTCGGTGACCTTGCGCCCGCCGCGGAACGTCTGTCGCTTGATCTTGACGACACGGATGCCTTGCCGGCGCAGGTTGGTCTGGACGACGGTTTCCGAGGCGGCCCTCGCCTCGCCGCGCACCTGCCGGTTGGCGCGATCGACACCCTCCCACAGGAAGGTGTACTCCTTCACGTCGCGCCGGGTGGCGACTTGCGTGGCAGTGGCCATGGTGGCTCCTTGCGTTATCCGTGCGCGGTATGTTGTCCACCCCCAGCCTCGCGCACTACGTGCGCTTCGGCGCCCCCTGGAAGGGGGCGAGCGCCTTGGGGCGGCCCGGCGGCGCTCATTCGTTTGTGATCGCCTCGATTTCCTCGAGGGACGTCATGCCCGACTTCACCTTGAGCAGACCCGACTGGCGCAGGTCGCGTACGCCTTCCTTCTGCGCCTGCTCGGCGATGTCGAGCGCGTTGCCGTTGCGCATGATCACCTGGCGCATCTCGTCGGTGATGGGCAGCACCTGGTACACGCCGACGCGGCCCTTGTAGCCCGTGCCCTTGCAGTTGTCGCAGCCCACGGGTCCGTAAGGCTGCCAGGAGCCGTCGAGCTCCTCCTGCGAGAAGCCGGCCCGCAGCAGCGCCTCGGGCGGAATGTCCTCGGGCTTCCGGCAGTACGTGCACAGCCGCCGTCCCAGGCGCTGCGCCGTGATGAGGATGACCGAGGACGCGACGTTGAACGGCGCGACACCCATGTTGAGCAAGCGCGTGAGCGTGGTCGGCGCGTCGTTGGTGTGCAGCGTGGAGAGCACGAGGTGGCCCGTCTGCGCTGCCTTGATCGCGATGTCCGCGGTCTCGAGGTCGCGGATCTCGCCGACCATGATGATGTCCGGGTCCTGCCGCAGGAACGCCTTCAGCGCGGTCGCGAAGGTGAGCCCCGCCTTGTCGTTCACGTTGACCTGGTTCACCCCGGGAAGCTGGATTTCGCAGGGGTCTTCGGCGGTCGCGATGTTCACGCCCGGCTGGTTCAGGATGTTGAGGCAGGTGTACAGCGACACCGTCTTGCCGCTGCCGGTGGGACCGGTCACCAGGATCATCCCGTACGGCCGTTTGATGGCGAACAGCAGCGCCTCCTGCTGGTCCGGCTCGTAGCCCAGCGCCTCGATGCCGATCTTGACGCCGGCGGAGTCGAGGATGCGCATCACGATCTTCTCGCCGTACAGCGTCGGCAGCGTGGAGACCCGGAAGTCGATGGCTTTCGCCTTCGTCAGCACGAGCTTCATGCGCCCGTCCTGCGGCACCCGCTTCTCCGAGATGTCGAGCTTGCTGATGACCTTGATGCGGGAGGCCACCTTGTCCTTGATCACGAGTGGGGGCTGGGTGATCTCGGAGAGGATGCCGTCGATGCGGTAGCGCACGCGGAAGTACTTCTCGTACGGCTCGAAATGGATGTCGGAGGCGCCGACGGCGATGGCGTCCGTCAGGAGTTTCTGGATGTATTTGACGACCGGCGCGTCCTCGACGTCGGCCTCGTCCTCGATCGACGCCGACGGCGCGCCGTCCTCGAGGCCGACCTCCAGGTCCTCGATGTTGGCGATGTCCTTGAGTGTGGCGCCGCTCGCCTCGACCAGCTGCGCGATCGCCTGCCCGAGCTTGTCGTCCTCGACGACGATCGGCTCGGGCACCAAGTTGGTCTTGAACCGGACTTCCTCCAGCGCCTGCAGGTTCGCGGGGTCGGAGATCGCGACGTACAGCTTGTTGCTGCGCCGGTACAGCGGCAGCACCCGCCGCGCCTGGGCGATCTTGAGGTCGACATGCTCCTTTTGCACCTGGTCGAGGTCGAAGCTCGCGAGGTCGAGCAGCGGCGTGCCGAATGCGCGCGACGCGAACACGGCGAGCTGCTGCGCCGTCATCCGCTTGCCCACCAGGACCTGCTCGACGAAGGAGATCCCGGAAGACTGCGCCTGCGTCTGCAGGGTCTCGGCGTCGTACTCCGACATGAGGCCGCCTTGCGCAAGCGCGCGCGCGAGACCGCTGATGTTGCGGGCGGCGGCAGCGTGGGTGGCCATGTCGGCTGGGCGGTCGGAGTCGCGGATCAGGAAGGTCGACAAGCAATTCTCATGCCTGTCGTCGACAACTTCCTGTATTCCATAAGCATAAAACTAGGTCCGCGTCGATGATGCCCGCTCGACCTGCGTTTGTAAAGGCGCGGGCGCACGACCCACCGGGGCCGTGAGCTTGATCACTTTCACCGCGCGATCCTGGGTTTGCAGGATCTCGACACCTTGGCCCTCGAGGCGAAAGTTGGCGCCGGCCTCCGGAATGTCGCCCAGATGCTCGAGGATGAGGCCGTTCAGCGTCTTCGGCCCGCCCAGGGGGAACTGCGTGCCCAGCCGCCGGTTGAGCGTGCGCAGGAGGGCCATCCCCGACACGATCACGCTGCCGTCGGGTTCGCGGCGGAAGGTCTCCGTCCCGCCTGGCGCCTGCGTGGTGAACTCGCCGATGATTTCCTCGACGATATCCTCGATGGTCACGAGGCCCAGGAGCTCGCCGTACTCGTCGACCACGAGACCCAGGCGCTGGCGGTCGTTCTGGAACTGCGTGAGCTGGGTCAGGAGCGGGGTACCGGCAGGAATGAAGTAGGCCGGCCGCAGGAGCGGGCGCAGGCGCTCGGCCGTGATCTCGTCCGAGGCGAGTTGTACGCTGACCACCGATTTCAGCGGGAGCACGCCGATCAGGTTGTCGAGCGACTCCTCGTACACCGGCACCCGCGAGTGGTACGAGGTGGCGAGCTGCTGGCGCAGGAGCGCGGGTTTTTCCGCGAGGTCGAGCCCGTGGATGCGGTTGCGCGGCGTCATCACGTCGTCGACGGTGATCGCCTCGAGGTCCATGAGGTTCGCGAGCATCGCTTTGTGCTTGCCCCGGAAGTACTGGCTGCCTTCGAGCACCAGCGAGCGCAGCTCCTCCTGGGTCAACTGGGTGCCGCTCTCCGGCGTGGGCTTGATGCGCAGCACCTTGAGCAGGCCCTGCACGAACAGGTTGACGAACCACACCACGGGTGTCAGGCCGCGCAAAAGCGGGGTGAGCACGTACGCAATCAGGGGCGCGACGCGGTCGGCGTGGGCGGCGCCGATCACCTTCGGCGTGATCTCCGAGAACACGAGAATGAGGAACGTCACCACCACCGCGCTGATCGCGAGCGCCACCTCGCCCTGGCCCAGGAGACGCGCGGTGATCACGCCGGCAAGCGTGGCCGACCCCGCGTTGATGAGGTTGTTGCCGAACAGGATCACCCCGAGCAGCCGGTCGGTTTGCGCGAGCAGGGTGATCGCGAGCTTCGCGCCGTGGTTGCCGCGCTGCGCGCGGTGCTTCAGGCGATAGCGGTTGACCGCCATCATCGCCGTCTCGGCGAGCGAGAAGAAGCCGGAGAGGACGAGCAGCACCGCGAGGGCGACGGCGAGGGCGGTGAGCGAGAACTCGTCCATTG
>JADLEZ010000278.1 GCA_020845855.1 Burkholderiales bacterium | reverse complement strand
TGGTCGGAAGCGCCGACGAGCGCCACGCTGCGCGGCGTCAGGAGGGGGGCGAGCGCGTGCTGCACCGCGTTGTCGGGGCCGAGGAAGGGTGGACGGGGACGTCTACTATGCGTCCGCTATAATCGCGGCCCCTGCCCAGGGCCTGTAGCTCAGTCGGTTAGAGCAGAGGACTCATAATCCTTTGGTCGCTGGTTCGAGTCCAGCCAGGCCCACTTTGCGTTGGATTTTGGCAAGCAATCCAGAGCGATCCAGCGCCTCCCTCGCGTCGCGCCGTGGGCAAAATGGGACACCCTTCCATGGACGCGCCGCGAATGGCGCCAACGGTCTTGTCGCCCGTTAAGCAACTTGTTACAGTCCAACCGCTGGCCGCAGTCACCGTTTGTCGCAAAAGTCACCGTCGCTGCGCGCGCTGGGGAGCGTGGCCGCTGTAGGTGTGGGAAAGACCGACCCTTAAGTCGGCGTTGCCGTTTTGCCTTTGGGGGGTTCGTTGCTCGAGGTTCCAATCGCTTCGCCGACGGCGACCGCGCGCTCGCCGCGCGCGCGAAGGCACGACGTCTTAATCGTCGCCGGCACCCGGCCGGAATGCATCAAGCTCGCACCGGTCGTGCGCGAGTTGGGTGAGCGCCGGCGCCTGTCCGTCCTCGTCGTCAACAGCGGCCAGCACGCCGAGGCGGTGCGCCGCAGCTTCGGGGAGTTCGGCGTCACCTGCGACGTCGAGTTGCCGCAGCACCCGTGCGCGGCCAATCTCGCGGCGGCGAGCCGCCGGCTGACGCACGCGCTGACGCGGGTCGTCGCCGAGTTCCGGCCGGCGCTGGTGCTCGTCCAAGGCGATACCCTGACCGCTTACGCCGGGACGCGGGCCGCGGTGCGCGCCGGACGCCCGGTGGGGCACGTCGAAGCGGGGCTGCGCGCGCCGTCGGCCAGCGACCCATTCCCGGAGGAGTGGTTCCGCCGCCGCATCGCCCGCCATGCGCGCATTCACTTCGCGCCCTGCGACTCCGCGTACCGCAACCTCGTCGCCGAAGGCACGCCGCCGGCGCGCATCCGGCAAGTCGGCAACACCGGCATCGACAGCCTGCGCGCGCTGCTCGCCGCGAATCCGTCGGTGCTGTCCGGCGCCGCCGGACGCGAAATCCTCGTCACGCTCCACCGGCGCGAGAACTGGGACAGCAGGGCCGACGACATTTGCGACGCGTTGCTCGACCTCGCGCGTGCGCGCCCGGATCTGCGGGTGCGGCTGCCGGTGCACCCCAATCCGCGCATCGCGCCGCGGCTGCGCAAGCGCCTCGCCGGGCACGCGCAGTTCACGCTGGCGGCGCCACTTGCGTACGGCGAGTTCATCGCCGCGGTCGCGCGCGCCCCGCTCGTGATCAGCGACTCCGGCGGCATCCAGGAAGAAGTGCCGCATCTGGGCGTGCCGCTGCTCGTGCCGCGCTCGTGCACCGAGCGGCCGGAGGGCGTTGCCACCGGCTTCGTGCGCATCGTGCCGGCGAGCCGCGACGATGTCGTGCGCGAGGCGCTGTCGATGCTCGCCGCGCCGCGCCGCGCGCCGCTGCCGTTCGACCGCAACGCGCCGTTCGGCGACGGGACGGCGGCAGCAAAGATCGCCGGCGTGCTCGAGGCGTCGCTGCGCGAATCGGCGGCGGCGTGAGCACGAAGGGCCGCCCCGAGTGCGAACTGCACCGAAGCGCGTAGCGCGGAGGGTTGTCCAATGATCGATCCCTCGCTCGCCCGCGCCCGGACGGCGCAGCCCGCGGCCGACGCGCCGCTCGCCGCTTGGCTCCTCACCCACGCGCAGGTGGCTGGCGGCCCGCATGCAGGCGCGATTGCCGGATGCGTAAGCGCGGCCGGGGCCGCCGCCTACGTCTACCCCGAGATCGCCGGTTATTACCTTTCGTGGCTCGCGTGGCGCGCCACGCGAGCCACGCAAGGCGACGACCTCGCCGCGCGCGCGGCGGGCGTGCAGCAATGGCTGCGCAAGTGGCTCGCGCTCGCAGCGCCGCCGACCCGCGTGCATCTGGATGGCAGCGCTGGCGACTGGCGCAACGAGGCGGTGTTCTGCTTCGATCTTGCGATGGTGCTGCGGGGTATCGGCGCGGCCGCGCAAGCGAGGCTGATCGAGCCCGATCCCGCGGTGGTCGCGGGCGTGTCGCGCGCGCTCGAGCGCCTGATCGCGAGCGACGGAAGCTTCGGCGCCTGCCTCGCGCGCACACCTTCGGTCGCGCTGCCCGACCGCTGGTCGACACGCCGCGGCGCCTTCCTCGCCAAGGCCGCCGCCGGCGTGATGCGTGCGGTCCTCGCACTGCCGTCGGTGCCCGCGCAGGTCGCGCGCGCCGCGGAGCGCACGTTCGCCGCGAGTGTGGCGCTCCTCGAGTCGCGGCCGCATCGGCAAACGCACCCGCTGCTCTACGCGTTCGAGGGCGTGCTCAACCTGCCTCGCCATCCGCGGTTTCACGGCGCGCTGCCGATCGTGGCGGCGCAATTCGACACCTTGCTCGCGCAGGCGGGCGCCGACGGGCATCTGCCCGAGATTGCCGGTGCGCCCAAGGGGCCGCTGCGCATCGATGTGCTGGCGCAGGCGCTGCGCATCGGGTCGCTGCTCACCGCGCACCGGCCGCAGCAGCCCCCGGATCGGGTGGCGCTGACGCGCATGCGCCAGGCGCTGCGGCGCCAGGTTCGGACGGGCAACGGCGTGCCCTTCGCGCGCGGCGGCGGCGAGAGCAACGTATGGGCGACGATGTTCGCCGACCAGGCGCTCGCCCTGGCCCCGCCGCTGCGAGACGCGTCGTGGCGCACCGATCCGATGATCGTGTGATCATCGCGACTTTCCCGCATTCGTAGAGCCGTCGTGTGGGGCACGAGCTGGCGGCAACGCCTGCGCCTTCTTCCGCTGTACGTGGCGGCATGGCTAGGCGAGCGCCTGCCCGCCGCGCCGCGAACGCGGCCCCCGGCGGCGTGGCCGGAAGGCGTGACGGTGGTCATTCCCGAGCGCGATGCGCCGGCGATGCTGTCGCAAGCGCTCGCGTCGGTACTGGACGCGCTCGAACGCATCGCCGAGCCGTGGCAGGTGATCGTGGCCGCCAACGGCGCGCCGCGAAGCACGTACACCGAGGTGGCCGCACGCTTCCCCGCCGTCGAATGGGTGCACAGCGACGCGCCGCTCGGCTTCGCCGGCGCCGTCGAACGCGGCTTGGTACGGGCACGGCACGGCGGCGTGTACCTTCTCAACAACGACATGACGGTCGAGCCCGGCGCGCTGGCCGCATTGCTGCCGTGGCGCGGCGAGCGCGTGTTCGCCATCGGCTCGCAGATCCTGCAGCAGGCAGCGGATGGCCGGCGCGAGGAGACCGGCTTCACCGACTGGTACGCCAATCGCGAAGGCATCCACCTGTATCACGCGCCGGTGCCGGCGGCGGATGAGGCCGTGCCGCATCTCGCGGCGAGCGGCGGCGCCAGCCTGTTCCGCACCGCCCAACTGCGCGAGTACCTGGCGGACAGCCGCGCCTACGACCCCTTCTACTGGGAGGACGTCGAGTGGAGCGTGCGCGCCTGGCGCGACGGATGCGACGTGCTGTTCTGCCCGGGCTCGCGCGTGCATCACCGGCATCGCGCGACCACCGCGCGCTTCTACGACAAGGAAGCGCTCGCGCGCATCGTCGAGCGCAACCGCCTGCTGTTCGACCTGCGCCATCGCGCAAGCGGTCGCGACGCACGGTGGCTGCTCGCGCGCGTGTGCGCGCTGCCCTATGCGAGCCAGCGCGAGCTCGCGCATTTGCGCCGGGCGCGCGGGGTGCTCGGCCTGCGGCGCGCGCGGGGCGGACAGCCGTCGCCGGCACCGACGCTGCCCGGGACGCTCCCCTCGTCGTACAGCTATCGCCTGCGGGCAGCACAAGCACCGCGCAGGCGCGTCCTGTTCGTCACGCCCTTCGCCGTGTTTCCGCCGCGCCACGGCGGCGCGCGCCGTGTCGCCGAGTGGGTGCGCGGCCAGAAGGACGCGTTCGCGGTGGCGCTGGTGACCGACGAGGCATCGCTGTACGACGCGCGCAGCTTCACCGACTTCGACGGCCTGGCCGCGGTCGGAATCGTGCAGCGCGACGACGCCGGCAAGCCGAGTGCGAGGGACCTCGCCGCGCGCATCGCGCTGCACTGCCACGACGCGTTGCGCGAGGCGGTGGCGGGCGCGCTGCGCGAGTTGCGCCCCGACGTGGTGGTGATCGAGCATGCGGAGCTCGCCCCGCTCGTGCGCCTGCGCGCGCCGGGTGCGCGCTGGATCCTCGACCTGCACGACGCCTATGGACCGGGCGATTTCGCGAACATGGAGGACGCGCGCCGGTTCGCGGCCGAACTTTCCGCGTACGACGCGCTGACCGTGTGCTCGGAGGAAGACGCCGCACTCGTGCGCCACCCGCGCGTGGTGTGCCTGCCCAACGGCGCGCAGGTCCGCGGCATCGACTACCGGCCGTCGGCGGGACACGGCATCGTGTTCGTCGGCCCGTTCCGCTACGAGCAGAACCGGCTCGGCATCGAGCGCTTCCTGCGCGAGGCCTGGCCCGCGGTCCGCGCGGCGGTCTCCGACGCGACCCTCACGATCCTCGGCGGCGACGAAGCGCTGGCGGCGGTCGCTAACGCCCCGCTCCTTGCCCGGGACGGCGTGCGTGTGCTCGGCCATCGCGACGACGTCGCGCGCATCGTCGCGGACCACGCGCTCGCGATCAATCCGTTGACCGGCATTCGCGGATCCGCGATCAAGCTCGTGGAGACGCTGGCGCAGGGGCGCGTTTGCGTGACGACGGCCGAGGGGGCGCGGGGGTTCCGCTCGGCGCCCGGTGTCCTCACCACGGCAGGCGTGGCGCGGATGGCCGAGCCCATCGTCGCCTTGTTGCGCGACGAGCCGGAGCGCCACCGCCTGGAGGCGCCCGTGATGGAAGCGCTCGACGCCTACGGATGGCATCATTCGGTGGCAAGGCAGCGCGAGCTCTTTGCCGAATTGACGTGACCAGCGCCTACGACCGCATCGCGCGCTTCTACGACGTCGACATGGCGCGGAACATGCGCTTCGACGACGTCGCGTTCTACGCGCACGCCTGCGCGCGGGCGCGCGGCAGGGTGCTCGAGATCGGCTGCGGCAACGGCCGCATCCTCCTGCCGCTGCTGGCGCAGGGCATCGATGCGTTCGGGGTGGACGCTTCCGCGCCGATGCTGAAGGAGTTGCGGCGCAAGGCCGCCGCCGCGGGCCTGCCCTTGCGCGCCGCGCGCGCGGATGCGCGGCGACTGCCGTTCGCGCCGGGCTTCGCCGCGATCGTGTGCGCCTATTCGCTGGTCACGTACCTGACCACGCGCCGCGACCTCGACGCGCTGCTTACGGCGTGCCGCGCCTTGCTCGTCCCCGGCGGTCTCATCGTCGTCGACGCCTTCGTGCCGAGGCCGGTGGCGCCGCAGGCGGAGTTCACCTTCGACTACCGCCGCGCCTTCGGCGCCTTCACGCTCGCACGCAGCAAGCGCATCCGGCCCGCGGACGACGGCGCCACCAACCGCATCGAGCGCCGCTACGAGCTCGTCGCGGGCAACGGCCACGTGGTGGAGACCGTGGAGACGGTGGAGACGATCCGGCCTTGCGCGCCGGCCGAGCTCGATGACGCGGTGGCTGCCGCCGGGTTCACGCGCGCCAGCCAAGCCTGGGACTACGGAACGCGGCCCGACGGCGAGGGCGCGCAGTTCTGCACCCTGCTCGCCCGCGCGTGACGACGCTAAAGCGCCGCAGGACCGCCCAGCCCGCCGCACGGCCGCCCGAAGGCGGGCTGGCAGTTTCCATGCTGCGCGCGCCCCCTTCGGGGGGAGGCGGCGCAAAGCGCCGCTTCGGGGGGAAGTTATATCATCGCGGCCATGACGCACTCGCCCCTCGTCTGGATCGGGCTCGGCGGTGTCTCCGCCGACGACAACGAAGCCGCCCATCGCTGGCAGCACCGCCTGCACTGGCTGATGGTCGCGGTGGCGCTGATGTCGGTGCCGGCGTACCTTCTGTCCACGTCCGAGCTCGACCCGGTCTGGCACGACGTGGCGTCGCTGCTCGACTTCGTCATCCTGCTCGCGTTCGTCGCCGAGCTCGGCTGGATGATGTACCTGTCGAGCCATCCGTTTCGCTATTTCTTCGAGAACTGGCTCAACGTCGTGATCATCCTCGGAGCCGCGGCGGCAGCGCTCGGCGCGGCGACGGAATGGATCGCGATCGTGCGCGCGATGCGGGCGGCGGTGGCGGTGCTGGTGGGGGTGCGTACGGCGGCCGAGCTCCGGGTGCTGTTCACGCGCCGCGGCGCGCCGATGCTGATCGGCATCGCGGTGCTGACCCTCGCGATCCTCGGCGCGCTGTTCTACTGGCTCGACCCCAGGATCCCGACCTTCGCGGACGGCCTGTGGCTCGCGTTCATCACCGGCGCAACCGTCGGCTACGGCGACGTCGTGCCGTCGATCGCGGCGACGCGGCTCGTGGCGGTGCTCACCGTGCTGATCGGCGTCGCGCTCATGACGCTGTTCACCGCGAACGTCGTCGCCTACTTCATCGGCGGCGAAGAGGCGCGGATGCGCGAGAATCTGCAGCGCGACGTGGTGACGCTGCGTGACGACATCGAGAAGCTGCTCGACGCCGAGGAGTTCCGATTGACGCTCGAGCTGCACAAGGAAATCCGGCAGCTGCGCGAAGAGCTCGCCCGCGTGCGCGCGGACCTGCAGGCGTTGCAGCTGCGCACCGGCAAGGACGGGTGACATCATGGCCATCGATCCATTTGCGCAGACCGCGCCGAATTTCGACGATCCGCTCGGCGTGCTGCGCGCCTGCCATCGCCGGATCGAGCGCCAGCTCGCCACGCTGCGGCGGCTGCGCAAGCACCTGCCGGCGCATCACGCCGACAACGACGCGCGCTCTGCCGCCGCGGCGATTCTGCGCTACTTCGACAGCGCGGCGCGCAACCACCATGCCGACGAGGAGCTGAGCCTGTTTCCGCGCCTCGCCGCGGCGTGGCCGCCGGAGGGCGGGAAGCTCGCGGCCACACTCGCGAGCGAGCACATCGAGCTCGACCGGCGCTGGTTCCGCTTGCGGCCCCTACTCGCCGCGATCGTGGGCCGCGGCAATGCCTACCTGCCGGTAAAGGAGGTCGAGGACTTCTGCGCGGCGTACGAGGCGCACATCGGACGCGAAGAGGCGCAGGTTCTGCCCCGCGCGCGCGCGGTGCTCGATGCGGCGACGCTGGCCACGATCGGCGCCGAGATGGCCGAACGTCGCGACCTCTAGAGCAGGTCGATGCAAAAGGCGTCCGCGCGATCCTAAGGATGACGGGGCGGCTGCGTTGCACCTTTTGCATCGAGGTAGATTCCAGGCGCTCGCCCTAGGGGCGGCCCGTCGGGCGACCGCCGGGAACAGCACGAAACAACGCGCGTTGTGCCTACACCGTCGCCTTCGATCGCGTTCTGAATCATGCTGCTAGACCAGCCACACGTTACGTTCATGACCTCGCTTTCCCGCCGTATCGCATCCTCGTTCAAAGCCTCGTTTGGCGACATCGTCTTCGGGATGGAGGACGGCACCGTGTCCATCTTCGGGCTGGTGTTCGGGGTGGCGGCGAGCACCAGCGACGCGAGGGTGGTGCTGGTCGCCGGCATGACCGGCGCGATCGCCGCCGCGGTGTCGATGATGGCCGGCGCCTACCTCGACGCGGAGACCGCGCGCGACCAGGCACGCGCGCTGGGTGCAAGCCACGATGCGAAAGAATTCGATGCGCAGGCGATCGCGGCGGAGCTGAGGGCGAAGGGAATCGCGCCGGAAGCGCTGGACGCACTGGTCGTTGCCGCGCGCGCGTATCCCGGCCTGCCGGGCGCGCTGCGTGCCGCCTATCGCGCGAAAGCCGAGGATGCCGACACGAGCCCGCTCGCCCACGCCCTGTGGATGTTCGCGGCGGACCTGCTGGCCGCGCTGGTGCCGGTGCTGCCGTTCGCGTTCCTGCCGATGGAGACCGCGCGCTACGTCTCGCTCGCGGCCACCGCCGCCGTGCTGATCGCGCTCGGTATCGGGCGCGCGAAGATCGGTAAGCGCCGGCTGCTGCCGACCACGCTGCAGACACTGGCAATCGCCGCGGCGGCGGGTCTGGCGGGGGTGCTGGTCGGCTACTACTTCGCGTGAGCGCGCCAGAGGCGATACGCGACGATACCCAGCACGATGAGGATAATCGCCGCACCGAACACCTCGCGCTCGATGCGCGCGAAGTCGCCGAGCACGTGTTGCGCAGCCTTGCCGAATGCATAGCCGGCCCCGGCCCAGCACGCGCTCCAGCCGACGGCGCCCACTGCATTGAGCAGCGCGAACTTCACGAACGGCACTCGAGTAGTTCCGATGACTGCCGGGCCGCCTGTGCGTATGCCGTACATGAAGCGCACCGCGATGATCGTGGCCGCGGGATGGCGCTCGATCATCGCGTGCACGCGGCCGGCCGCGGGAGCGAAGCGCGGGAAGCGCGCGAGAAGATCCGGGCCGAAGTGGCGGCCGAGCCGGAAGAACGCCATGTCGCCGAGCGCGCCACCCAGCGCGCCGACCAGCACCACGACGGGAAAGGACAGATACCCGCGGTGCGCCGCGAGCCCGGATAGAATCAGCAGCGTCTCACCCTCCGCGAGCGTACCCGCGAAGATAGCGAGGTAGCCGTACTTCGCGATCAGCGCGCCGAGCTCGAAACTCATCTGCCAACGAGCATCGCGCTCACCCGGCGACTACGCGCTACGCAGCGTCGCCTTCAGCGTGATCTCGGGCACGGCCGCCAGCGCCTTCGACAGCGGACAGCCCTTTTTCGCCTGCTGCGCGAGCTCCTGGAACTTCGCATCGTCGATGCCCGGAACCACGGCGTCCAGCGTGAGCTCGATGCGGTCGATCAGGAATCCATCACCCTGCTGGACGAGACGCACTTGCGCGGTGGTATCGACCGAGCGGGTCTCGCAGCCGGCCTTGTCGCAGGCGAACGAGAACGCCATCGCAAAGCATGCCGCATGCGCGGCCCCGACGATCTCCTCCGGATTGGTGCCCTTGCGGTCGCCTTCGAACCGGCTCGCGACGCCGTATGGGTAGCTCGACAGCGCGCCGGTCTCGGTGCTGATGCGCCCGCGCCCGGCCTTGCCGCGGCCTTCCCAGCGAGCACTCGCCTTCCTCTCGATTGCCATGACGATCTCCTCGATGCAAGCTTACGGAGTCGAGCTTACCACCGCCGCGCGCATACCCTGCGTTACGGCGGAGTGGCGCCGCGGATGTCGATCCGCATGGTCACGCTTATCGCGCGATTGTATTCGTCAGACGCCCACCAGTTCGCGCAGCAGCTTCGGGTCGGCGTGCAGCGCCTGCGAGTCGCCGTGCCAGGCGATGCGCCCCTTCTCGACGATGTAGTGGTGGTCGGCGAGGCGCGCGAGCGGCCCGATGTTCTTGTCGATGACGAGCAGCGTCAGTCCCTCGCGCTTGAGCGTTGCGAGGCATCGCCAGATCTCCGCGCGCACGAGGGGAGCGAGCCCCTCGGTCGCCTCGTCGAGGACCAGGAGGCGCGGATTGGTCATCAGCGCGCGGCCGATCGCGAGCATCTGCTGCTCGCCGCCGGAGAGCTGGCTGCCCAGGTGCCGCTCGCGCTCGGCGAGCCGCGGGAAGAGGCCGTACACGCGTTGCAGGTGCCACCCCCCTTCGCCGCGGGCGCGGCCCGTCGCCACCAGGTTCTCGCGCACGGTCAGCGTGGGAAAGACCTGCCGCATCTCGGGCACGAGCCCGATGCCCGCCTGTGCGATCCGGTGCGAGGGCCAGGCGCCGATGCTCTCGCCGTTAAAGCGGATCTCGCCACAGTGCGAAGGCAGGATCCCGAGGAGGCTCTTCACTGTCGTCGACTTGCCCATGCCGTTGCGGCCGACCAGCGTAATGCACGAGCCGGCGTCGGCGCTGAACGCCATGCCGAACAGCACCTGGCTCGTGCCGTAGTGCGCGGTGAGGCCGGTAACGTCGAGTAGCGCCATGTCGTAGGGTGGACTTCAGTCCGCTGCGAGAGCACCGGCACGAAGCGGCGGGCTGAAGCCCGCCCTGCGGCCTTTGCGGTAGATCCGTGTCACGCCGCGACCTCCTGGTCCCCGAGGTACGCGCTGCGCACGTCCGGGTTCGCGCGTATCGCGGCGGCGTCGCCGCACGCGATGACCCGCCCGTAGACGAGCACCGAAATGCGATCGGCGAGCTTGAACACGGCGTCCATGTCGTGCTCGATCAGGAGCACGCCGTAGCGTCCCTTGAGCGTGCGCAGCAGGGTGACCATGCGCTCGGACTCGGCGAGGCTCATGCCCGCCATCGGCTCGTCGAGAAGCAATAGCTTCGGCCGGGTGGCGAGCGTCATCGCGACCTCGAGCTGGCGCCGCTCGCCGTGCGCGAGGGTGGCGACGGGTGCGCGCGCCTTGTCCTCCAGCCCGACCTCGGCGAGCGCCGCGCGAGCCTGGCCGACCAGCGCGGCTTCCGACTTCTGGGGGCGCCAGAAGCTGAAGCTGTGCCCGGCATGCGCCTGCACGGCGAGCATGACGTTGACCAGCACGGAGAACTCGGGAAACACCGACGTGATCTGGTACGACCGGCCCACGCCCAGCAGCGCGCGCTGGTACACGGGCGCGCGCGTTATGTCGCGGCCCGCAAGGCGGATGCTGCCCGCGTCCGGCACGATCTCGCCCGCGACCTGGTTGATGAGCGTCGTCTTGCCGGCGCCGTTGGGGCCGATCACCGCGTGCACCTCGCCCGCGTTCACGGTGAGGTCGACGCCGTCGGTGGCGGTGAGTCCGCCGAAGCGCTTCACGAGACCGGTCACTTCAAACAGCGTCATGGCGACGCTCCGCCGCGGCGCTCGTCGCGCTCGACGATATAACCGTAGAGCCCCTTGCGCGACGTGAGCACGATGAGCACGATCGCGGGCCCGAGCACGATCATCCAATGCGTCGTCCAGCCCGAAAGGATCTCTTCCAGCACGATCAGCGTCACCGCGCCGGCGACCGGCCCGAGCACCGTGCCCATGCCGCCGAGCACGATCATCACGATGAGGTCCCCCGACGCCTGCCATGCCATGTACGACGGCGCCGTGAACTTGGTGAGGTTCGCGAGCAGCATGCCGGCGATCACGCACACCAGCGCGGAAACGACGTATGCAGTGAGCTTGTAGCGCAGCATCGGAAAACCGAGCGCCGCCATCCGCCGCTCGTTGCTGCGTCCACCACGCAGGACCATCCCGAAGCGCGACCGCACGAGCCGCGAGAACACGGCGACGCATGCGAACAGCACCGCCAGCGCGCCGTAGTAGAGCGCCACGTTGCCGGTAAGCGAGAAGATGCCGAACTGGCTGCGCTCGGCGATGGTGAGCCCGTCGTCGCCGCCGAACTGCTTCAGGCTGATGCATAGGAAGTAGAACATCTGCGCGAACGCGAGCGTGATCATGATGAACGCCATGCCGCTGGTGCGCAGGCAGACGAGACCGATAATCGCCGCGATCGCCGCGCCGGCGACGAGCGCGACCGCGAGCTGGATCCAGCCGTCGCCGATCCCGTAGTAGGACAGGATGCCGACCGCGTACGCCCCGATGCCGACGTACATCGCGTGGCCGAAGCTCACGAGGCCGCCGAAGCCGAGGATCAGGTTGAGGCCCACGGCGGCGATGGCGAGGATGACGATGCGCGTGAACAGCGTGACGTAGTACGGCTCGCCAATCGCGGCAGCGACCGGCGGGACCAGGGCGAGGCCCACGAGCAGCGCACCGGCGACGAGCGTGCGCAGGCGGATGTGCCGGGCGAGATTCACGCTTCCCCCCGAGGCAGTCCTGCCGCGCTCATCCGTGACGAACCGGGAACAGTCCCTGCGGCCGGATCGCCAGCACCACCGCCATGAGCACGTAGATCAGCATCGACGCGATCGCCGGTCCGGCCGCCTGGGCGAGCGAGCGCTCGAGGAACTGGCGCAGCAATTCCGGCAGGAACGCGCGGCCGATGGTGTCGACGATGCCGACGATCAGCGCCCCGTAGAACGCGCCGCGAATGGAGCCGATGCCGCCGGTCACGATCACTACCAGCGTAAGGATAAGGATCGGCTCGCCCATGCCGGACTGGACCGACACGATGGGACCCGCCATCAAGCCCGCGAGCCCGGCGAGCGCGGCGCCGAGGCCGAACACGACGGTGTTCAAAAGCCGCACGTTGACGCCGAGCGCGGCCACGATCTCCGGGTGGGTGGCGCCGGCGCGGATCAGCATGCCGATGCGCGTGCGATGGATGAGCACGTGCAGCCCGGCGGCCACCGCGAGTCCAACGCCGATGATCGCGAACCGGTAAGACGGATACTGGAAGCCGAACAGGCTCACGGTGCCCGACAGCGCCGCCGGCGTGTTCATGTACACCGACGCCGGTCCCCAGACGATGCGCACGAGCTCGTTGAAGAACAGGATGAGCCCGAAGGTCGCGAGCACCTGGTCGAGGTGGTCGCGGCGGTACAGCCTGATGAGCGCGATGCGCTCGACGACGATGCCGAGGAGCATGGTCGCGGGCACGGCGACGATGCCGGACAGCACGAACGACCCGGTCAGATTGAAGATGGTAGCCGCGAAGTACGCGCCCATCATGTACAGCGCGCCGTGCGCTAGATTCACGAAATTCATGATCCCGAACACGAGCGTCAATCCCGCGGCCAGCAGGAACAGCAGGATGCCGAGCTGCAGGCCGTTCAGCGCCTGCGTGAGGAAGAGACCGATGGTCATGGGCCCTCACCCCGACCCTCTCCCGCAAGCGGGAGAGGGGGTAATGCGGTGACGCCTCGCGAGCCCTCTCCCTCTCCCCGCACCGCGGGGAGAGGGTTGGGGTGAGGGGTGCGCTTCACCGACAACGCGGCTTACGTCGCCCTAGCTCAATTTGCACTGCGTGTGGTACGCGTCCTGGTGATTCTTGAGCGGGGTGGCGATGGTCTTGAGGTTCACCCGTCCCTTGGCGTCCTTCGCGACCTCGAACACGTACATGTTCTGGATCGGGAAGTTGTTGTTGTTGAACTTGAAGTCGCCGCGCACGCTCTTGAAGTCCGCGGCCTTGAGCGCGGCCATGAACGCCTTCTTGTCGGCGACGTTGCCCTTGACCTTGGCGATCGCCGAGTCGAGCAGGAGCGCCGCGTCGTACGACTGCGCCGCGTACTGGGACGGGATGCGGTTGAACTTCTTCTCGAAGTCGTCGACGAATTTCCGGTTCACCGGGTTGTCGAAGTCCGGGCCCCAGAACGTGCCGGAGATCACCCCCAGCGCGTCCTCCTTCTGCGCCGGCAGCGTCGAGCCGTCGACGGTCGACGTCGACAACAGCGGCACTTTGCCCAAGAGCCCCGCCTGCTTGTACTGGCGCACGAAGTTGACGCCGAGACCGCCGGGGTAGAACACGTACACCGCGTCGGGCTTCTTGGCGGCGACCTGCGCGAGCTCAGCCGAGAAATCGGGCTGGTTGAGCGGCGTGTAGATCTCGTCGATCACCTCGCCCTTGAAATGGCGCTTGAAGCCGGCGATGAAGTCCTTGCCGGCCTGGTAGTTGGGCGCCATCCCGATCACGCGCTTGTAGCCCTTCTGGTTCGCGTACTCGCCGACCACCTCCGCCTGGTTGTCGTTCTGCCACGAGACGACGAAGCCGTACGGCGAGCACCCCGCCCCCGCGATCGGCGCCGGGCCGGAATTGGAGCCGATGAGGAACACTTCCTTGTCGGTGATCTTCTTGTGCACCGCCATCATCACGTTGGAGAACGTGATGCCGGTAATGATCGGCACCCGGTCCTTCTCGATCAGCTTGTCGACGAGCTGGGTGGCGACCTCCGGCTTGAGCAGGCTGTCTTCCTTGATGACCTCCACCGGCACGCCACCCAGCTTGCCGCCGTTGCGCTCGACGACCATCATGAACGCGTCGTACTGGTCCTGGCCCAGGGCGCCTTGCGGGCCCGACAACTCGGCCATGAAGCCGATCTTGAGCGGCGCCTGGGCGCCGGCGGACGCCGCGGCGAACACCGCGATTGCCGCAATGCAACGTGCGATTCTCATGTCTCCTCCGATAAGTCCACACTTGGTGGCGGCGCAATTCTACCTGCCCGCGCCCGAAGCACGAAGCACGAACGCGGACACGGCGTCGATGAGCTTCCGCGGCTGGTCGCGGTGCGGGGAATGCCCGCAGTCGGCGAGCTTGACGAGGCTCACCCGAGGCGCCAGCGCGGCCAGACGACCGACCTGGGCCATGGTCCCATACTCGTCGTCCACCCCCTGCACGGCGAGCACGGGACAGCGGACGCCGGCCGCTTCCGCCTCGATGTTCCAAGCCCGGAAGGCGGGGTCGAGCCAGGCGTCGTTCCAGCCCCGGAAGGCGGAGTCGGGGTCGTCGTGGTAGCGCCCGAGGCGCGCCCGCAGGTCGCCCGTCTCGTAGGCGACCCGCGCCGCCTCGATGCTGCGCACGCTCACGTCCTCGACGAAAAGATGCGGCGCGACCGCGATCACGCCGGCGACGCCATCGGGGAACTTCGCCGCGTACAGGAGCGCGATCGACGCGCCGTCGCTGTGCCCGAACAGCCACGGGCGCGCGGGCGCGCCCACGCTCGCCAGGAACGCGGGCAGGACGTCGTAGGCTTGCCGATGCATGAACTCGACCGGCCAGCGCTCGCCCGGAGGCTTCGGCGTCGAGCCGCCGTAGCCCGGCCGCGAGTAGACGAGGCCGCGGGCGTGCAGCGCCGCGCACTGGCGGGCGGGGAAGTCGCGCCACATCGCGCGCGAGCCCAGGCCCTCGTGCAGGAAGACGACCACTGGCGCGCCGGGCGCGCCACTGCCGACCCATTCGTACTCAAGCGAAAGCTCCCGCCCCCCGAGCACGAGGCGGGCGACGCTCATCGCTCGGAATGCTCGCGCAGCTTGAAGCGCTGGATCTTGCCGGTGGCCGTTTTCGGCAGCTCGGCCGTGAAGCGGACCTCGCGCGGATACTTGTGCGGGGCGAGGTGGTCCTTGACGAACGCCTGCAGCGCCGCCGCGAGCGCGTCGCTCGCGTCGCGCCCGGGCTTCAGCACGACGTAGGCAAGCGTGCGCGTGAGTCCCTGCTCCTGCTTGCCGACGACGGCGGCCTCGAGCACCGCCTCGTGGCGCATCAGCGCCGCTTCCACCTCGAACGGCGACACGTACTGCCCCGCCACCTTCAGCATGTCGTCGGTGCGTCCGGCATACGTGAAATACCCGTCGGCGCCGCGCACGTACTTGTCGCCGCTGCGGGTCCACTCGCCCTGGAACGTCGCGCGCGACTTGGCGTTGTCGTCCCAATACAGGAGCGCGGCGCTCGGCCCGCGTATGTACAGGTCGCCGATCTCGCCGTCGGCGACCGGGCCGCCGTCCTCGCCGCGCAACTGGACTTCGTAGCCTTCGACCGGTGTGCCGGTCGTGCCGTAGCGCACGCTGCCGGCACGGTTGGAGATGAAGATGTGCAGCATCTCGGTGGAGCCGATGCCGTCGAGCACGTCGCAACCGAAGCGAGCGCCGATGCGCTCGCCGATGTCTTTGGGCAACGGTTCGCCGGCCGAGACGCACAATCGCAGCGCGACCTCGTCGCGCGCCGGTAGCTCCGGGTGCGCGAGCATCGCCGCGTACAGCGTCGGCACCCCGAAGAACACCGTGGGCCGGACCTCGCGCAGGCGCTTGAACACGGCGGGCGGCGTCGGCCGCTCGGCCATCAGCAGCGTCGTGGCACCCGCCGACAGCGGGAAGGTGAGCGCGTTGCCGAGCCCGTACGCGAAAAAGAGCTTCGCGGCGGAGAACACCACGTCGCTCTCGCGCAACGCAAGCACATGCCGGCCGTACGTTTCCGCGGTCCAGTACAGGTTGCCGTGCGTGTGCACCGTCCCCTTCGGCCGGCCGGTCGAGCCCGACGAGTACAGCCAGAACGCGATGGTGTCGGGGCCGGTGGGGGCGAAGTCGGCGGCGGGCTGCGCCGCGGCGAGCCAGGCCGCAGACTCGACCGACCCGGCTGGCAGTTCGCCCATCGGCCGCGAGACGATCACGTGCCTCACTTCGTGCGCGGCGCGCGCCAGCGCCTGCACCAGCGTGGGGACGAGCGCGCCCGAAACGAACAGCGCCTGCGCGCGCGAGTGCGCGAGCATGTACGCGTAGTCGTCGACGGTGAGCAGCGTGTTCGCGCACACGGGCACCACACCGGCGGCGAGCGCTCCCAGGAACATGCGCGGGTAGTCGAGGGTGTCATGCAGCGCGAGGAAGATTCGCTCCTCGCGCCGCAGGCCGAGCGCCGTGAGCGCGCCGGCGACCCGGCGCGCATCGCGCGCGAGTTCCCCGTAGGTGACGGCGCCGGCATCGTCGAGGTACGCGGCCTTGTCGCCGCGGGCCGCGTTGAGCTCGGCCAGATGCCGGGCGAAGTTGAAGCGGGCTGGCGGCGGTTGGGCGGCCATGGTCGGGCTCCTCGGTTTGTCCCGGCACAGTTTGCGCTCCCGCAGCCGGTCTGGTAACGTAATGCATCATAATTCCGCTTGTCAATGCCAAAAGTGAACCAAAGTGCTGCACGGTCGACCCACCGCGACCCTTTCCTGTCGGCACTCGGTGGGCGAGTGCGCACGCTGCGCGCGCGCAATGGCCTGACCCGCAAGGCGCTCGCCCTCCGCGCCGGGGTATCGGAGCGCCATCTGGCGAACCTCGAATCGGGACAAGGCAACGCGTCGGTGATGCTGCTGCGCCAACTGGCCCTCGCGCTGCGCACGTCGATCGGCGAACTGGTAGGCGAGTCCGGTGCCGCGGCCGACCCGGCGCGCACCGGCCGCATCGCCCTCATCGGTCTGCGCGGCGCCGGCAAGTCCACGCTGGGCCGGATGCTCGCCGATGACCTGCGCGTGCCGTTCGTCGAGCTCGACCGCGAGGTGGAGCGCGTCGCCGGCTGCGACGTGGGAGAGATCCACTCGCTCTACGGTCCCGCCGCGTTCCGCCGCTACGAGTTGCGGGCGCTGGAGGCGACGGTGGAAACTCACCCGCGCGCCGTCGTCGCGGCCGGCGGCGGCATCGTGACCGAAGGCACGAGCTACCACCTCCTGCGCGCGCGGTGCTACACGGTCTGGCTGCGCGCGACACCCGACGAGCACATGAAGCGCGTCGTCGCGCAGGGCGACCTGCGGCCGATGGCGGGGCACGCGGAAGCCATGGACGACCTCAAGCGCATTCTCGCGAGCCGCGAAGCCGACTACGCCAAGGCCGACTTCGCCTTCGACACCGGCGGCAAGCCGCTCGCCGAAGCCTATCTCGCGTTGCGCGAAGGACTGCAATCGCGCATGCATTACGCTACCTAGCCAACTGTATTATTCTGCATAATTTCGAGGATATCGCGAATGGACGGACCCAAGGTCGACTACCGGACGGACCCGGCGCGCTACCGCCACTGGCGGCTGACCGTCGATGCGCCGGTAGCCACGCTGGCGCTGGACGTCGCCGAGGGCGGCGGCGTGCGCGACGGCTACAAGCTGAAGCTCAACTCGTACGACCTGGGGGTGGACATCGAGCTCGCCGACGCGCTCCAGCGCATCCGCTTCGAGCATCCCGAAGTGCGCAGCGTGGTGATGACCAGTGCGAAGGACCGCGTGTTCTGCTCCGGCGCGAACATCTTCATGCTGGGTCTTTCCTCGCACGCGTGGAAGGTCAACTTCTGCAAGTTCACCAACGAGACGCGCAACGGGATCGAGGACGCGAGCCGCCACTCGGGCCTCAAGTTCATCGCCGCGGTCAACGGCGCCTGCGCCGGCGGCGGCTACGAGCTGGCGCTCGCCTGCGACGAGATCTGGCTGGTCGACGACCGCTCGTCGACGGTGGCGTTGCCGGAGGTGCCGCTGCTGGGCGTGCTGCCGGGCACCGGCGGCCTCACCCGGCTCACCGACAAGCGCCGCGTGCGCCGCGATCTCGCCGACGTGTTCTGCACCCTGACCGAAGGCATTCGCGGCGAGCGCGCGAAGCAGTGGCGCCTGGTCGACGCGCTGGTGAAGCCGGGGGAGTTCGCTGCGGCCGTCCGCGAGCGCGCGCTGGAGCTTGCGCAAGCGAGCGATCGCCCGCGCGGTGCGCGCGGCGTGGCGCTGACCCCGCTCGCGCGCCGCGACGACGACACGGGCTACCGCTATCGCCACGTCGACGTCGCGATCGACCGCAAGGCGCGCAGCGCGACGTTCACCATCCGCGCGCCCGAGCGCGCGCAGCCCGAGGACATCGCGGGCATCGAGGCGGCCGGCGACACGTGGTGGCCGCTCGCACTCGCGCGCGAGTTGGACGACGCCATCCTCACCATGCGCACCAACGAGCTTGCGATCGGCACCTGGCTCGTCAAGACGGCCGGCGACCCGCGGGCGGTGCTCGCCGCCGACGACGTGCTGGCGAAGCACAAGGATCATTGGCTCGTGCGCGAGACCACCGGCTTCCTCCGCCGCACGCTCGCGCGTCTCGACGTGTCGTCGCGCACGCTGTTCGCGCTGATCGAGCCCGGCTCGTGCTTCGCGGGCACGCTCCTGGAACTGGCGCTCGCCGCCGACCGCGCCTACATGCTGCGCCTGCCCGAAGCGCCGGACGACGCGCCGCGCATCGCGGTGTCGCCGCAGAATTTCGGCGCCTACCCGATGGTGAACGGTGTGGGCCGCCTTGCGCACCGCTTCCACGGCAGCGAGGAAGAGATCGCGGCTGTGGCCGCACGCCGCGGCGAGCTCCTCGACGCGGGCGAAGCGCAACGCCTCGGGCTCGTGACCAGCGCGCCCGACGACATCGACTGGGACGACGAGGTGCGCATCGCGCTCGAGGAGCGCGCGAGCATGTCGCCCGACGCGCTGACCGGGCTCGAGGCCAACCTGCGCTTCGGCGGCGCCGAGACAATGGAAACGCGCATCTTCGGCCGGCTGTCGGCGTGGCAGAACTGGATCTTCAACCGGCCGAACGCGATCGGCGACAAGGGTGCCCTCAAGGTCTACGGCAAGGGCGGCAAGGCGCAATTCGACTTCGACCGCGTTTGAAGGACCAACATCGTGATTGACTACAGCCAGAAAATACCCAACAACGTCAACCTCGCCGGCGACCGCACGCTCCAGCGCGCGCTCGAGCAGTGGCAGCCCAACTACCTTTCTTGGTGGAAGGAGATGGGGCCCGAAGGATCGCAGGCGTTCGACGTCTACCTGCGCACGGCGGTGAGCGTCGAGCCCTCGGGCTGGGCGCATTTCGACTACGTGAAGATGCCGGACTACCGCTGGGGCATCTTCCTTACCCCTGCCATCGGCGAGCGCAAGATCCACTTCGGCGAGCACCTGGGCGAGGACGCGTGGCAGGACGTCCCCGGCGAGCACCGCGCCAACCTGCGCCGGATCATCGTCACCCAGGGCGATACCGAGCCCGCGTCGGTCGAGCAGCAGCGCCACCTGGGGCTCACCGCGCCGTCGCTGTACGACCTGCGCAACCTCTTCCAGGTCAACGTCGAGGAAGGCCGCCACCTGTGGGCGATGGTGTACCTCCTGCATCGCCATTTCGGCCGCGACGGCCGCGAGGAAGCGGAGGCGCTCCTGCAGCGGCGCTCCGGCGACCGCGACAACCCGCGCATCCTCGGGGCCTTCAACGAGAAGACACCGGACTGGCTCTCGTTTTTCATGTTCACGTACTTCACCGACCGCGACGGCAAGTTCCAGCTCTGCGCGCTGGCCGAGTCCGGCTTCGATCCCCTCGCGCGCACCACGAAGTTCATGCTGACCGAGGAAGCGCACCACATGTTCGTGGGCGAGTCGGGGGTCGCCCGCATCCTGCAGCGAACCGCGGAGACGATGAAGGCGCTTGCCACCGACGACCCGGCCAAGCTGCGCGCGGCCGGCGTCATCGACCTGCCGACCATCCAGCGCTATCTCAACTTCCATTTTTCGGTGACGATCGACCTCTTCGGCGCCGACCAGTCGTCGAACGCCGCGACGTTCTACAGCGCGGGCCTCAAGGGCCGGTTCGAGGAAGGCAAGCGCGCCGACGACCATCGCCTGCACGGTCTCACCTATCCCGTGCTGGAAGTCGCGGACGGCAAGCTCGTCGAGCGTGCGGTGCCGATGCTCAACGCGCTGAACGAGGTGCTGCGCGACGACTACATCAAGGACTCGGTGGCAGGTGTGGCGCGCTGGAACCGGGTGCTCGAGAAGGCCGGCGTGGAGACGCGCCTCGCCGTGCCGCACAAGGCGTTCAACCGGCGCATCGGCACGCTCGCCAACACCCGCGTGGCTCCCGACGGGCGCGTGGTGAGCGACGCCGAGTGGGCCGCGCACGAGCGCGAATGGCTCGCCACCCCCGAGGATCGCGCGTTCGTGGCTTCCCTCATGGGCCGGGTCACCGGGCGCGGCCAGTTCGCCCACTGGATCGCGCCGCCGGCAGCGGGCATCAACAAGCAGCCGGTGGATTTCGAGTATGTCCGATTCGGATAGGGGCGAGGGGCGAGGGACGAGGGGCGAGGGACGAGGGGCGAGGGGCGAGGGAGCAACACCGTGATGCGCAGCGTATGCCGGACACGCCGATCATGAACACTGCGGTCATCCGCCAGCATTTGATCGACCCGGAGATCTGCATCCGGTGCAACACCTGCGAGGAGACGTGCCCGGTCCACGCGATCAGCCACGACGAGCGCAACTACGTGGTCGACCCCGCAATCTGCGGAACCTGCACCTCCTGCATCGCGCCGTGCCCGACCGGCGCCATCGACAACTGGCGGCACGTGCCGCTGACCCGCGCCTACACGCTCGCCGAGCAGCTCGCGTGGGACGCCTTGCCCGCGCAGGACGAGAACCTCGCGCCCGGAACCGCGGACATCCCCCAGGATGTCGCGCGCATGGCCCTGGAGGCGACGGCGGGACAAGGCGGCGCCGCACCGCCGCCCTGGTCGGCGGCCACACCCACGGTCAACCTGCACACGCTGGTTCGACCGGCGGTCGCCACTGTCACCGGCAACCACCCGCTGACCGGCGAAGGCGCCTCCTCCGACATTCGCCACCTCGTTCTCGACTTCGGCGCAACGCCGTTCCCCGTGCTCGAGGGCCAGACGATCGGCATCGTGCCGCCCGGCAGTGACGAGCGGGGCCGCCCGCACTACCCCCGCCTGTACTCGGTGGCAAGCCCGCGCGACGGAGAGCGCCCGCGCTACAACAACGTCGCGCTAACCGTGAAGCGCGTCACGGAAGATCACGCGGGCAAGCCCGTGCGCGGTGTGGCGTCGAACTACCTGTGCGACCTCGCGCGGGGTGCCACGGTGAACGTGATCGGGCCGTTCGGCGCCAATTTCCTCATGCCCAACCACCAGGGCGCGAGCCTGCTCATGATCTGCACCGGCACCGGCTCGGCGCCGATGCGGGCGATGACCGAGCGGCGCCGCCGCCGCATCGCGCAGAAGGAAGGCGGCGAGCTCATGCTGTTCTTCGGCGCGCGCAACGCCTCGGAGCTGCCCTACTTCGGGCCGCTCATGAAGCTGCCGCGCGACTTCATCGACATCAACCTCGCGTTCTCGCGCGTGCCCAACGAGCCCAAGCGCTACGTGCAGGACCTCATCCGCGAGCGGGCGGCCGACGTCGCGCGCCTGTTGCGCGACG
>JADLEZ010000277.1 GCA_020845855.1 Burkholderiales bacterium | reverse complement strand
GTCGAACGGGCGATGCACGCCGTTGAGGAAGCACAGCCCAGGCCCGGTGCCGACGCCCTGGTCGACTGCGGTGGGGACGGCGAAGGACGCGACGCGGATTCCGCCTTCGACGTTGCCGTGTACGTCGCGGACGACGACCGGCGGGCTCGCGCTGGTGTAGGACATCCGCGGCGCCGTTGCGGCGGGCTTGCCCTCCTCGACCCATTTCCTGAGAGAATCGACCGCGGCCGCGATCACGTAGGGACCGGGAACGCGGCTTCGGCTGTCCTTACAGGCATCGTACAGGTTCGCGTTCGGCAAGTCGCGGCGGACGATCGCGTTGCGCACGATGCCGGAGGCCCAGTCGGAGTGCGAGACGCCGCTCATCGACCACAGGCGGAACAGCGCCGAGTCCGGCTGGAGCGTGTTGGTCGACAGCTGGTTGGTCGAATCGGGGCCGGCGTATTCCGTCTCGGAAAGCACCTTGATCACCGGAATGGTCAGATCGGAGCGGACAACCTGACCGCCGATGATCAGCAGGCCGGCGTCGACGACGCTCGGGTCGCGGGTGTGAACCGCGTTGAGGTAGATCGCGAGGCGCCCACCGGACTGCGATACGCCGGCCGCGACCACCCGCTTGACCCGCAGGCCGCCCATGACGGACGGCACGTTGCGGATCGCCTGGATGCCCTGGCCGAAGACGTCGTAGGAAAGAAGGTCCCCTGTCACCTTGCCGCCGTCGGTGACGTCGAGCGTGCCATAGCGCGCCGGGCTCCAGTTGCGCAGGCCGTTGGGCGTGGCGGCGATGCCGTTCTGCTGAGCCGAGATGCCGACCCACGCGTAGCCTTCGCGCATGAAGAACTCGTGGTCGCGGAACCACAGCGCCTCGACGTCGTACCCGCCGGTGACGTTCAGCCACTCGACGACGACGACGCCGTTGAACCTGGCGGGATCCGTGGGCCGGCGGACGACCATCCGCGTCTTGTACGGGTGACCCGACGTCTTGATGTTCGCGGTCGGGTGCGCCGGACCCGTACCGATGCCGCCCTGCATCGCGGGCGTGTCGTATTCATTGGCGGCGCCGCTGTAGAAGAACTCCTGCTCGATGTAACCGCGGCCGGGGAGGTCGAGGTCGGTCGTCAGGAACGTGTAGTTGCGCTCGGCACTGCCGGCGGGATCGGACGATACCGGCGTGACAGCGGGCGTAGGAACTGCCGCAAACGCGAACGACACAATGCTGCCGAGACAAAGCGCGCAGGCCGTGCGCGCGATCGACAGCCGTGAGCGTTCGCCTCGTGAACGTTGGGCGAACATACAGGTGGTTCTCCTATCAGAATGGCCGTTTGGTTTCGGATCGGCAGGCGCCGCCGTCACGCTGCCGGCCGCAGGCATCGTAGTGATGATTCGCGAGCGCTGCATAATATCCATTTTGTTTGCGGCGTGGCGTCGGCGAAAGGCGGAAGTGTGCGCTTGGCGCACGGTAGTTTCCGCGGTGACGCTATAGAATTCCATCCCAATGAAAGAGGAACGCGCGAAACTCGTGAAGGCCGATGTCCGCATGCGGGGGTTCCGGCAACGCACCGAGGTGCCGGAGGTGCTCGCGTGGGTCGACCGCAATGCGGCGCGGCTTGCGGAGGAAGCCGTCCCCATCGATGCCGCAGCGGGTCGCGTGCTTGCGGTCGCAGTCGTCGCGACCATCGACGTGCCCGGATTCGATCGCGCCGCGATGGACGGCTTCGCGCTGCGCGGCAGCGATACCGAGGGCGGCAGCGATTACAACCCGATCGTGCTCCCGGTAGCGGGCGAGGTGCTCGCCGGCCAACGCTTCGCCGGCCATGCGGCGCCCGGACTGGCGATCCGGATCATGACCGGCGCGCCGGTGCCCGCGGGGCTCGACGCGGTGCTGCCCGCGGAGTTCGCGACGGAGGAAAATGGACGCATCGAGATCAGCAAACCCGTCGCGCCCGGGCAGCACGTCGCGCGCGTCGGCGAGGATGTCGCGTCCGGCGCGCAAGTGCTCGCGGCCGGTCGCCGGCTGCGCGCGCAGGACGTCGGCCTCGTCGCCTCGCTAGGACAGACACAGGTGTCGGTCGTGCGCCGGCCCCGGGTGCGCATCCTCGTCACCGGCGACGAGGTCGTGCCGCCTGGCGAGGCGAAGGATGCGTACCAGGTGTACGACGCCAACTCGTACATGCTGCGGGGCTTGGTCGCCCGCGACGGCGGCGTGCGGGAGCAAGCGTTGCGCATCGCCGACGACCCCGCGGCGATCCGCGCTGCGCTCGCCGCCCCCGGCGCCGACGTGATCCTGGTCTCGGGGGGATCGAGTGTCGGCAGCGAGGATCACGCGCCGCGTCTGGTCGCCGAGCTGGGCGAGTTGCCGATCCATGGGGTCGCCATGCGCCCGTCGAGTCCCGCCGGCGTCGGGCGCATCGGCGCCGCGCTCGTGTTTCTGCTCCCGGGCAATCCCGTTTCGTGCCTGTGCGCGTACGACTTCTTCGCCGGACGCGCGCTGCGTCTCATGTCCGGCCTTCCCGCCGGCTGGCCGCATCGAACGCGCAGCCTGCGCGTCGCGCGCAAGATCGTGTCCGCGGTCGGCCGTGTCGACTACTGCCGCGTGCGGGTGATGGGCGACGAGGTCGAGCCGATCGCGCTTTCCGGCGCGTCCATCTTGTCGTCGACTACGCGCGCCGACGGCTTCGTGATCGTGCCGGCGGAAAGCGAGGGCTACGCGCCGGGCAGCGAGGTCGTCGTGCACTACTACGAATGACCCTCCGGATATACCGCTGACGCCTTACAATGGGTCGAATCAATCTGCGATCTTGCGAAGGAGAGCGACGGACCGTGGCAGCGGCGCAGGCGTGGATGGGGATCACCCGTGCCGGCACGGCCGAGAACCTGCGGCACTTCCTGCAATTCGCCATGGACGTATGTTCCCGCATCGACGCGGACGCCGATACGAAGTACGCGCTGCGCCTCGCCGTCGAGGAGGTCTGCACCAACCTGATCAGCTACGGTTACGCAGGCCGCCCGGCGGGACCGATCGAGGTTGCCGTGCACGACGCGCGCGACCGGGTAACGCTGGTGATTCGGGATCGGTCGCCGCCGTTCGACCCCGGACAAGCTCCGGCGCCGGACGTGACGAGCGATGCCGAGCATCGCGCGATCGGCGGACTGGGCTGGCACCTGGTGAGGCGGATGATGGACGAGGTCAGCTATGAACCCGGCACCCCGTCGGGAAACGTCCTGACGCTGGTCAAGTACAAATCGTGAATCGCAACGGAGCGGGACGGGCATGGAAATCGAAGTGACTTCGGCGGGTGACGTGACCATCGTGGGCATCCGCGGCAGCGTCGACGGACTGACCGCGGACGACCTGATCCGCGCGCTCGCCGACAGCGTCAACCGCGGCGCGGCGCAGCTCGTAGCCGATTGCTCGGCGCTCGACTACACGAGCAGCGCGGGCCTGCGCTCGCTCCTGGGCGCGGTGAAGCTCGCGCGCCAGCACGGCGGCGACCTGCGGCTGGCGGCGATCCAGCCGCCGGTGCTGCGGATCCTCGACCTGTCGGGCTTCACCGGCATTCTCAAGCACTACCCGGACGTTCCGGCGGCCGTCGGCAGCTACGGCGAGTCCGCGTAAAGGCGCACCTCGATGAAATCGGTCCAGCGCCATCGGCGCGGCGTCGCCGTCGTCATCGGCTCGGGTAGCGTCAAGTGCGCGGCCTCGCTCGGTCTTGTCAATGTATTGAACCGCGCGGGCATCGCGATCGATATGCTGGTCGGCTGCAGCGCCGGATGCCTGTACGCGACGATGATCGCCGCCGGGCGCTCGACCGGCGAAGCGGCCGCGATGACCCGCGAGCTGTGGACGAGCGAGATCACCGACCGTCACGATCGCCGCGCCGTGCTGAGGGCGATGTTCCCGCGGCTTTTGGGCTTCGATGCCCGCTTCGGCTTGCGCGACGACAAGCTGATCATGCAGCGGCTGACCCGGGCATTCGGCGACGCCCGGATCGAGGCGATGCAAACCCCGCTGCACCTCGCCGCGACCGATTTCGAGAACGGCAACCAGGCCGTGTTCTCGAGCGGCCGCGCGATCGATGCGATCCGCGCGAGCATCGCGGTGCCATTCCTGTTCAGTCCCTGGCCGATCGACGGCCGCCTCTACATCGATGGCTACATGTCCGATCCACTGCCGGTCGGCGTGGCGATCCGGGAAGGCGCCGGCGTGATCGTCGCGATGGGTTTCGAGAGTCCGTCCCAGGAGCGCGTCTCGACCGCCGGCCGGTTCGCGTTCCAGGTGAGCTCGATCCTGTCGAACAACCTGCTGAAATCACAGTTCTCGTTCCACGGGCTCGCCCACCACGCGGAGGTGATTCCGATCATCCCGCAGTTCAAGGAGCGCATCCGGCTGTTCGACGTCGACAAGATTCCCTCCATCATCGAGGAGGGCGAGCGCGCCGCCGAGGCGCAGCTGCCGTATCTGTCGCGGCTGCTGGACGCGCAGGCGGCGGCGCCTGCTAGCCCCGCCAGCGCAGCGTGACCGCGGCGATGTCGTCCGTCTGCGGCGCTTCGCGAGTGTGCGCGTGCACGCGATCCAGCACCGCGTCGAGGAGTCCTCGACCTTGCGCGCGCACGTGGTCCGTGAGCGCTGCACGCAGGCGCGCTTCCCCGAATTGCGCCCCGCGGACATCCGCGGCTTCGGTGACCCCGTCGGAGTAGATGAACAGCCCGTCGCCCGCGCGAAGCTGAAGCGAATGCGCCGCGTACTGCGTCTCCGGCATCGCGCCCACCGGCAGCGCCGGCTTCGAGTCGATGCTCTCGACGCTGCCATCGGCGCGCAACAGGTAGGGAGGCAGGTGGCCCGCGTTCGCATATTCGAGCAAGCCGGTCCGCAAGTGCAGCCGGGCGAGGAACACCGAGCAGAACATCGATTTTTCGTTCGCCTTGCAGAGTTCCCGGTTGGTCGCCGCGAGCACGCGGCCGGGATCGCTCTCCTCGAGCGTGGCGCGTGGTGCGCGTCCGGCGAGCGAACGCAGCACGCTCCAGGTCCGCGCCATGAAGATCGCGGCCGCCACGCCTTTGCCGGAGACGTCGCCGAGACCCGTCCATACGGTGTCCTCGTCGGCGAACAGGAAGTCGCACAGATCGCCGCCGAGCTCCCGCGCCGGCGCGAGCAGGAAGTGGATGTGCACCGGACTGTCGTCGCGCGCGTGGTCGAGCGGCACCATGCCGAGCTGCAGCTCGCGTGCGGCGGCGAGCTCGTGCCCGAGCTCGACCATGCGCTCCCGCGCGTCGTCGCGAAGCCGCTTCTTCTCGAGCGTGGCGCCGACGCGCGCGCGCAGCATCGTCGCGTTCACCGGCTTTTGCAGGTAATCCTCCGCGCCGAGCTCGATCGAGCGCACGACGCTCTCCTGCTCGGAAGCGGCTGACACCATGATGACCGGCAGCGAAGCGAGCCGGCGCTTCGCGCGGAGCGTTTCGAGCACTTCGATCCCGCCTACGCCCGGCATCATCACGTCGAGGAGCACGAGGTCGAACGGCGCGCGCTCGATCAGGTCCAACGCCTCCCGGCCGCCGGACGCCATCGCGACGTTCGTGTAGCCGAGCTGGCCCAAGCGCGCGGCGAGGATCTCCCGGTTGTCCTCGTTGTCGTCGACGACGAGGATCGCGAAGGATGCGTTGTCAGGGTTGGCCATCGTCGTTGGTTGCGCGCGAGGATAGCGGATCGGATAAGCTTGCGGTAGTCTAGCAGCGTGATGCAGAACGCGATCGAAGGCGTGGGTGTGCGCACAACGCGCGTTGTTTGGTGCTGTTTCCGGCGGTCGTCCGACGGGCCGCCCCTAGGACGACCGCCTGGAATCAACCTCGATGCAAAAGGCGCGACGCCGCTCCTTCGTCATCCTTACGACCCCTCGGACGCCTTTTGCATCGACCTGTCTGCGGTGAGGATTCCCTGAGCAACCTGACAAGCGAAGCCATCGGGCCGCCGCCCGTCGACGAGCGGCGCCTGCATCCGATGGTGCGGGTCAACCGAATCGTCCGGACTATCGGATGCCCGTTGGCGGTGTTCGTCGTCGTAACCGTCCGCGTCGACGAGCCGACGCCCGCGTGGATGTGGGCGGCGCTTGCCGCCTATGCGTTCGCATGGCCGCAGGCCGCCCATGGGCTCGCGCGGCTTTCGCGCGACTCGAAGCGTGCCGCCCAGTTGTGCCTGATGTTCGATTGCGCCGTGTTCGGCGCGTTCGCCACGCTCATATCCTACCGGCTGGTGCCGACGATCGCGCTCGCGACCGGCATCCTGACCGCGGTCACGTCGGGGGGCGGCGTGCCGTTGTTCCTCGCCGGCGCCTCGACGCTCGGCGTGGTCTTCGTCGCCGGAATGCTCGCCGTCGATTGGCAGGTCGCGACCCAGACCGCGCTGGTCACGATCGTGCTGTCGCTCGCTCTCGCGTTCCTGTTCCAGTGGCTGCTCGCGTTCCAGGGCTTCCACCTTGCGCGGGAGCTCGCCCAGCGGCGCCGGCAGATCGAGGAGCAGTCGGCACAGATCCTCGCCCAGAACGAGGCGCTCGAGACGGCGATGCGTCACGCCGAGGAGGCGCGGCAGGCGATGGCGGCAGCGAACCTCGCGAAGTCGCGCTTCCTCGCCAATATGAGCCACGAGCTTCGCACGCCGCTGAACGCGATCATCGGCTACACCGAGCTGATCCTCGACGCAACTTACGGTGAGGTGCCCGAGCGCGTCCGGGGCACGCTGCAGCGCGTCGAGCGCAGCGGCCGGCACCTGCTCGCGCTCATCAACGAGGTGCTCGATCTGTCGAAGATCGAGGCGGGCCAGCTCAAGCTCGACGTCGCGCCGTTCGCGCTCGCCGAGACCGTGACCGCCGCGGTGACCTCGCTCGAAAGCCTCGCGCGCGAAAAGGGGCTGAAACTCGAGACGCAGCTTGCGCCCGGGATGCCCCAGGTGACCGGCGACGAGCGGCGCATTACCCAGGTGCTGGTCAACCTGATCGGCAACGCGATCAAGTTCACCGACGCGGGTGAAGTGGAGGTGCGCGCGTGCGCCGAGGCGAGCCGGTTCACGGTCTCGGTCCGCGACACCGGGCCCGGCGTCGCGCACGAGTTCCGCTCGCGCATCTTCGAGGAGTTCCAGCAGGCCGACACGTCCACGACGCGGCCCAAGGGCGGCTCGGGACTCGGGCTCGCGATCGCCAAGCGCATCGTCGAGATGCATGGCGGCACGCTCGCGCTCATCGAGTCGGAGGTCGGCAAGGGCTCGACGTTCGGCTTCACGCTTCCGCTTGCCGGCCCGCCGTCCATCGCTGCGGCGCAGCCTGCCGCAAGCGCGGAGGCGACATGATCGGGCAGCGCATCCTCGTGGTCGACGACAACGAGGACAACCGGCAGATCCTGATCGATCTCTTGACGAGCGCCGGCTACGCGATCATCGAAGCGACCAACGGCCTCGACGCGGTAGCGCTCGCCACCCGCGAGCGCCCCGACATGGTGCTGATGGACATCCAGCTTCCCGGCATCGACGGTCACGAGGCGACGCGGCGGATCCGGGCCGAGCCCGCGCTCGCGCGGATGCCGGTGATCGCGGTGACCTCCTACGCGCTCGCCGGCGACGACCGCAAGGCCGCCGAGGCCGGCTGCGACGACTACGTGACCAAGCCGTTCAGCCCGCGCGCGCTGCTCGCGAAGGTGCGAACGCTGCTGGAATCTCGCGCCTGATTCTCGAAGCTTCGCGAGAGAACAGGGTTTGAGTCGAAGGCACGTTAATTGCATGCTGGTCGTTTCGATCAGAGCAGC
>JADLEZ010000276.1 GCA_020845855.1 Burkholderiales bacterium | reverse complement strand
CTTCACGTCCTGCACGCGGCTCTTCGGCGCGACCAGCACCGCGTCCTTCGTCTCGACGACGACGTGATCGCGCAGGCCCACGACCGCCACGAGGCGGCTCTCCGCATAGAGATAGTTGCCGTTCGAGTCTTCCGCAATGACATCTCCCTGCGAGACATTGCCGGCTGCGTCACGCTCGATCGCCTCGTAGAGCGCCGACCACGAGCCGACGTCGCTCCAGCCTGCATCGAGCGGCACGACCACGGCGTCTGCGGTCTTCTCCATCACCGCATAGTCGATCGAATCGCTGCGGCAGGCCTCGAAGCTCCCGGCATCCACGCGCGTGAAATCGAGGTCACGCTTCGCCGCAGCGAGCGAGGCGGCGCAAGCCTCGGCGATGTCGGGCGCGTGCTTGCGCAGCTCCTCGAGGTAGCGCGAGGCACGGAACACGAACATGCCGCTGTTCCAGAGATAGTTGCCCGCTTTCAGGTACTGCTCTGCGACTGCCTTCGCCGGCTTTTCGACGAATGCCCCGATACGCGAGGCACCGGCGAGCGGCGCGCCGCGCTGGATGTAACCGTAGCCTGTCTCGGGCGCCGTTGGCACGACACCGAAGGTCACGAGATGGCCGAGGCCCGCGGCGGCGACCGCGGTGCGGATCGCCGCGTGGAAGGCGGGCACGTCGCGGATAACATGGTCGGCTGGAAGCACCAGCAGGATCGGGTCGGCGCCTGGCAGGGATTCGAGGGCCACCTGCGCGGCAAGCGCGATCGCGGGGGCGGTGTTACGCCCCACCGGCTCGAGCAGGATCGCGCGTGGCGCGGCCCCGATCTGGCGCAATTGCTCGGCCACCATGAAGCGATGAGCCTCGTTGCAGACGACGATCGGACCGCCTGCCCCGGTGCCCACCAAGCGACTCGCCGTGGCCTGGAGCATCGTCTGCTCCCCGACCAGGGGCAGGAGTTGCTTGGGATAGAGCTCGCGCGACAGCGGCCACAGGCGCGTCCCGGCGCCACCGGAGAGAATCACGGGAATCAGCACGGAAATCCTTCTTTTTTCAGCCGTTTCCGGGGCGGCATGATACGGGAGCTTCCAAGACGATTGGGAGCGTGGCTCTCAATTGCACCAATACAGTTTTGACGACGTGTAGCACAAGATGTATACGTGTAGCCTCATGGCACTCAATATTCGTAGTCGGGAAGCAGACGATCTCGCCACCGCGCTCTCGCGGCTCACCGGGGAAACCAAGACCCAGGCGGTCACCCAGGCGCTCAGGGAGCGTCTGGAACGTGCGCAGCGGGCACGCTCCCGGCGGCGACTGGCCGATGAGCTCGACGAAATTGCGGCACATTGTGCCGCCCTGCCCGTGCTCGATGGCGGCAGCGACGAAGAAATCCTCGGTTACGGTCCAGACGGTCTCCCGCGCTGATGGTCATCGACGCCTCCGCGTTGCTCGCAATCCTTCGCAATGAACCCGAACGGCGGCGGTTCAATGAGGCCATCGAGGCGGCCGACACCCGCAGGATCTCGGCTACAACTTTCGTGGAAGTCTCGATCGTGCTGGAGGCGCGATACGGGGCGGAGGGCGTACGCGATCTCGACCTGCTGTGCGCGAAAGCGGGGCTTGTCATCGCGCCCGTCGATGCCGAACAGGCGGAGCTCGCGCGCCGAGCCTGGCGACTATTCGGCAATGGACGCCACGCGGCGGGGCTCAACTATGGCGACTGCTTCGCCTACGCACTCGCGGCGTCGCTCGACGATAGTCTGCTGTTCAAGGGCACGGACTTTGCTGCGACCGATGTCAGGGCGCATGAAGCCTGTTCCATCTAGCTTAAATCTAGCTTAAATACTACAATCCCTGATCATGAAGCAATTCGGCGCTTTTGAGGCGAAGAATCGACTCAGCGAACTTCTTGCGCTAGTGGAAGGTGGCGAAGAAGTAGTGATTACCCGCCACGGTCGGGCCGTGGCTCGACTTGTGCCAGCCGAGGGCGCCACGAGCCACGCGGCAAAAGAGGCCATCGAAGAACTAGGGCGGCTTCGCGCGGGCCAGACACTGGGCGGAATCGATTTGCGTAAGCTCATCGAGGAAGGGCGCCGGTACTGATGTTCGTACTCGACGCATCCATCGCACTGTCCTGGATGTTCGAAGATGAAGCGACCCCGGCGCGCTTGGCGATTCTTGAAAGCCTGCGCAACGGCTCCGCATGGGTACCTGCCCACTGGTCGCTTGAAGTTGGAAACGGCATGCGGACAGCCATTCGTCGTGGCCGACCTGGACGGAACCTCGCCGAACAATTCCGGTTGCTGCGGAAACTGAGGATCCAGCTGGACGTGGAAAGCTTCGCGCGTGCCTATGACACCACGCTGCAGCTATCGCTCGAACACAATCTCACGGTCTACGATGCCGCCTATCTGGAACTGGCCCTTCGTCGCGGCCTGCCGCTCGCGACGGCGGACAAGCAGCTCAGGGCGGCGGCGGAACGACTGGGCATTCAGCTCCAACCCGCAGCCTGATCAGGCCTCGCCCCGCCCCACCGCGTAATAGCGAAAGCCAAAGCGCTTCAACAGCTGCGGATCGTAAAGGTTGCGACCATCGAAGATCGCCGGCTCCTTGAGTCCCGCCTTCAGTCGATCGAAATCGGGGCTGCGAAACTCCTGCCACTCGGTCGCGATCACGAGCGCATCGGCGCCCTCGATCGCCTCGTAGGCGGAAGCGCAGATCGCGAGATCTTTGCGCGCACCGAAAATGCGCCGCGCCTCGTCGCTCGCCACGGGGTCATACGCGCGCACCTTGGCGCCCGCCGCCCACAACTTCTCCATGATCGTGCGGCTCGGCGCCTCGCGCATGTCGTCAGTGTTGGGCTTGAACGCAAGACCCCAGAGCGCAAACGTGCGGCCTTTCAGGGCGCCCTTGAAGTGCCGCTCGATCTTGCCGACCAGGAACGCCTTCTGCCGCTCATTCACACTCTCCACCGCCTCGAGCAGCGCGGGCTTGTGCCCCACCGTGTTCGACGAGCGGATCAGCGCCTGCACGTCCTTCGGGAAACACGAGCCGCCGTAGCCCGTGCCGGGGTAGATGAAGCTGTAGCCGATGCGCGGATCGGAGCCGATGCCGACGCGCACCTTCTCGATATCCGCCCCCACCCGCTCGGCGATATTCGCGAGTTCGTTCATGAAGCTGATTTTGGTCGCGAGCATCGCGTTCGCGGCGTACTTCGTCAGCTCCGCCGAGCGCAGGTCCATCACGATCAGGCGGTCGTGATTGCGCGTGAAGGGCTCGTAGAGCGCGCGCATCAGCTCGGTCACGCGCG